>CAXUKK010000050.1:3285-10642 GCA_964251455.1 uncultured Enterovirga sp. | reverse complement strand
TGTGGTATTCGGGTGGTCGGTGTCGGCGACGGACCTCTTGGCCGCGCGGGGGGTCGTGCCGCCGGACTTGGTCGGGGCCGCCGCCCGGTCGCCGATCTTCAGGAAGGACATGAGGCCGGACGAGCGGCCGCCGCCGGACAGGTTCTCGCCCTCGCCGCGCAGGCGGGAGAAGTTCGAACCCGTGCCCGAGCCGTACTTGAACAGGCGCGCCTCGCGCACCCACAGGTCCATGATGCCGCCCTCGTTCACCAGGTCGTCGCCGACGCCCTGGATGAAGCAGGCATGCGGCTGCGGGTGCTCGTAGGCCGACGCGGAGGGCGTCAGCACGCCCGTGAAGGGGTCGACATAGAAGTGGCCCTGGCCGGGGCCGTCGATGCCGTAGGCCCAGTGCAGGCCGGTGTTGAACCATTGCGGCGAGTTCGGCGCGCACATCTGGGCGGCCAGCATGAAGCGGAGCTCGTCGAAGAAGGCGCGCGCGTCCTCCTCGGCCGTGAAGTAGCGGCCCTTCCAGCCCCAATACGTCCAGCAGCCCGCGAGGCGATCGAAGACCTGCGTCGCGGAGATCTCGGAGACGAAGCGCTCCGCCTCCGGCAACGCGGCGAGCGCGGCCTCGTCGGGGACGGAGCGCCACAACCAGGACGGGACGGCGTTCTCCTCCACGCGCTTGAGACAGGCGGGAACGCCGGCCTTGCGGAAGTACTTCTGCGCGAGCACGTCGGCTGCGACCTGCGACCACGCCTCCGGCACCTCGATCCCGTCCAGCCTGAAGACGATCGAGCCATCCGGGTTCTTGATCTCGCTCACGGTCTTCCGGAACGGGATCGCCTCGTAGGGGGAGGTGTTGGCCGTCGTGTGTCGCCGCTCGATCCGCATCTTTCGTCCCTGTGAACACGTCCGGCCGTACTGGCCCTGAGCGTGAAATTGCCTCGTTCCAAGCCCTCAAACGGCGCGCACGATCCCATGAACCCCGGCGATCGGCCGGGGCTGGAGCGTCAACGACGTGAAGCCGGATGGTTGCCCCGCGACTGGCCGTGAGCCGTCCTGGGATGGATCAGAGCTACCGCGAGTCGCCGCGAAGCAGCAAGGTGCAAACAAGCCACGCCTCCCAAATGTTGGGGCATCGATGGGCGTCTACCCACGACATATAGTGCTCGCCGGTCCTGTTAACAAATCCCTAACAGCCTGAGATCCGTAGCGTTTCGAGACCTGGGCCCTTGTGGAAAAGCGCCATGGGGTTTGTTCCAGGCGCTATTAGTAGGGCTTGGACGCCGCGGCGGGATGGTTGACCCGCGACTCGCATGCTCTCCGGGCCGCCCTCCGTTCTGGACAGTCGCGGACCTGCCGGCCATAAGCGGCGCACAGCGCGACTAGGCCCATGACCTTCAAAGACTTCCTGATCCGCTCCTTCACCTGGTGGAACGGCCAGACCTGGGGCACCTGGCTCTACACGCGCCGGAAGGGGCAGTTCGTCGGCACGGACCAGTTCGGCAACCTCTATTACCGCGCCGTCGGCCACACGATCGATCCCTCGATGGGTCCGGAGCGCCGGTGGGTCGTGTATAACGGCGAGGTCGAAGCCACGAAGGTGCCGCCCGGCTGGCGCGGCTGGCTCACCCATACGCACGACATCCCCCCGACGGAGCAGGGCTGGGTCACGCGCGAGTGGGAGAAGCCCTACGTCGCGAACGTGACCGGCAGCCCGGCTGCCTACCGGCCGCAAGGGTCGACCCGGGCGGCCGGCGAGCGCCCGGCGGCGACGGGCGATTACGTGGCCTGGTCGCCGGACGGCTGGACGCCGCGCGGGCATGATGCCGACGGCAAGTCGCCCGATGGTCGCGACGTGCCGCGGCCGGACGCGCATCCCGGAACCCACGGGGCGGGCCTTCGCCAGCCTCACGCAGGATAGCTCTCATGGCGCGCGAACAGGCGGTCCCCGAGGTGATGGTCGACAACGACCAGGTCGTCGTGACGAAGTGGAGCTTCGCCGAGGGCGCCGAGACCGGTTGGCATCGGCACGGGCACGATTACGTCGTCGTGCCCCTCGATGACGGCAAGCTCATCCTCGAGGAACCCGGCGACGTCGTCCGGGAAGCGCCGCTCGGCTTCGCGAAGCCTTACTTTCGTCCCGAGGGGGTGGAACACAACGTGGTGAACGGGTCGGGCAAGCCCTTCGCGTTCCTCGAGATCGAAATCAAGCGACCAGGCTGAGGCGACCGGCTCCCCGATGCGGCACATGAGAATCGCGCTTGCGGGCTTGGCCGCCATGGCCGGAGCGCTCGCGGCCGCGCCGGCCTCGGCCGACAAGATCAAGAATCCGACGGCCGTCTTCAACGGTCTCGACAAGATCACCGGGCGCATCATCTCGTTCGAGGTGTCCGTCGACGAGACGGTGCAGTTCGGCGCGCTGCAGATCACGCCGCGCGTCTGCTACTCGCGGCCGCCGACGGAGAGCCCCCAGACGGACGCGTTCCTCGAGGTGGACGAGGTCACGCTCGAGAACACCTATCGCCGCATCTTCACCGGCTGGATGTTCTCGGCGAGCCCGGGCCTGCATGGGATCGAGCATGCCGTCTACGACGTGTGGCTGACCGAGTGCAAAGGTGGCTCGGCCGTCATCGCCGAGCAGAAGGAAGGCGAGGACGCACCCGTCGTCGCCTCCCGCCCGGAGCGTGAGGGCCGCAGGAGCCGCGGCGGCGACGCCGTCCGCGAAACGCGCCGGACCAATGCCTCGGGGCAGATCGACGTGGCCGAGCCGCAGGGCCGCGAAGTCCGGCCCGTCCAGGCGCCGAGCCGTCGCTTCTTCCCGACGAACCAGCCTTCCGCACCCGCGGCACCCTCCCCGATGCCCGGCTATGGCGGCTTCAACCCGGCCCGGTAGGCGCGGGCTGTCGATATCAGGCCACGCACGCTCCCGCCGGAGGTTCGACGCCCCTGTCACTCGGCCGCGAGCGGCGCGTTCCGGCCCATCGCCAGTTCTGCGCGGGTCTTCGGCTTCCCTTTGATCTTAAGGTCGTCCAGGTCGGAGCGGTCGCGCACGCTGTTCCTGAAGATCTGGTCCTTGCCCGGCTGATACTGCGGCGGGCACGCGATGGCCTCGGCCCCGTACCAGGCCGCAGCCTTCATCGTGAAGCTCGGGTCGACGAGATGCGGCCGGCCGAGCGCGACGAGATCGGCGCGCCCGGCGGCCAGGATCGTGTTGACCTGGTCCGGCGTCGTGATGTTGCCGACGCACATGGTCGCGACCTTCGCCTCGTTGCGGATCTGGTCGGAGAAGGGGAGCTGGTACATCCGGCCGTAGATCGGGCGCGCCTCCCGCACGGTCTGCCCGGCGGAAACGTCGACGAGATCGACTCCGGCTTCGGCGAATGCGCGGGCGATCGCGACCGAGTCGTCCGGCGTCAGCCCGCCATCCGTCCAGTCGGTGGCCGACAGGCGGACCGACATCGGTTTGCGCGCCGGCCAGACCTCCCGCATCGCCGCGAAGACCTCGAGCGGATAGCGGATGCGGTTCGGGAGCGTCCCGCCATATTCGTCCGTGCGGCGATTGGTGAGCGGCGAGAGGAAGCTCGCGAGCAGGTAACCGTGCGCCGCGTGCATCTCGACCATGTCGAAGCCGGCACGCTCTGCCCGCTCGACCGATTGGACGAACTCGGCCTTCACGCGGTCCATGTCGGCGCGGCTCATCTCGCGCGGCACCTGGCTGTCCGGGTAATAGGGGAGGGGCGAGGCCGACAACACGTCCCAGCCGCCCTCTGCGAGCGGGCGGTCCATGCCGTCCCACATCAGCTTCGTCGCGCCCTTGCGGCCCGCATGGCCGAGCTGCAGGCAGATCTTCGCGGCCGAGTTCGCGTGGACGAAGGCGACGATCCGGGCCCATGCGGCCTCCTGTTCGTCGTTCCACAGGCCGGTGCAGCCGGGCGTGATGCGCGCGTCGCTGCCGACGCGGGTCAGCTCCGTGAACAGGATTCCGGCCCCGCCGATCGCGCGCGAGCCGTAATGGACGAGGTGCCAGTCACCCGGGACGCCGTCCTTCGCCGAGTACATGCACATGGGCGAGAGCACCGTGCGGTTCTCGATCCGCATCTCGCGCAGTTTGAAGGGCTGGAACATCGGCACGACAGGCTTCTCGACATCCACGTCGAAGCCGGCTTGGCGGACCCCCAGCGCGAAGGTGCGGTCGACCTTGTCGACGAATTCCGGCGCCCGGAGCCGGAGGTTGTCGTAGGTGATGGCCTTCGAGCGCGTCATGACGCCGAAGGCGAACTGGACCGGATCGAAATCCCAGAACCGGTCGACATGCTCGAACCAGACCAGCGACACGTCGGCCGCGTGCTGCGTCTTCTCGACCTCTTCGCGCCGGCCTGTCTCGTAGGCTTCGAGGGCCGAGCCGACATCAGGCTTCGCCATCATGGCTTCGAACAGCGCGATCGAATCTTCCATCGCGAGCTTGGTGCCCGATCCGATGGAGAAATGCGCCGTCGCCTTTGCATCGCCCAGGAGGACGATGTTGTCCTTCACCCACCGCTTCGAGCGGATCATCGGGAAGGAGCGCCAGAGCGAGCGATTTGTCAGGATCGGGTGGCCCTGGAGGAACGATCCGAACAGCCGCTCGAAGAACGCGGCCGACTCGGCCTCGTCCAGGCCTTCCAGGCCGGCGCGCGCAAAGGTCTCCGGGTCGGTCTCGAAGATCCAGGTCGAGCGGCCGGGCTCGTACTGGTAGGCATGGGCGATGAACGGCCCCCACTCGGTCTCCTCGAACAGGAACGTGAAGGCATCGAGCGGGCGGGTGGAGCCCATCCAGGCGAACTTGTTCGGCCGCAGGTCCGTCTCGGGCTGGAAATGGTCGACGTATTTCTGGCGGAAGACGCTGTTGATGCCGTCGGCCGCGACGATCAGGTCGTAGTCGGCGAGATCGGCCTCGTCGCGGATGTCGGTCGCGTAGTTGATGGCGACGCCGAGCTCCTGCGCCCGGTCTTGCAGGATGAGGAGCAGGGTGCGCCGCGAGCAGCCGCAAAAGCCATTGCCGCCAATGCGATGCACGGTGCCTTTGAAGTGCACCGCGATGTCGTCCCAATAGGCGAATTCGCGCGTGATGCGCTCATAGCTGGGGCGGTCGAAGCGCTCGAACGTGTCGAGCGTCGCATCCGAGAACACCACGCCGAAGCCGAATGTATCGTCGGGACGGTTGCGCTCGAAGACCGTGATGGCCGTCTCCGGCCGGGCCTTCTTCATGAGGATGGCGAAGTAGAGCCCGGCGGGCCCGCCGCCCACGACCGCGATCCTCATACCCGCCTCCGCCCGACCAACGGAGATACTTTAAGCCTAAAACAATCAGCCGCAAGGGATGGGCGGTGCGGCGCTGCAGCCGATCAAGGACGTCGGCGATCCGGGGTCAGCCAGCTCTCGAGCGCAGGCGCGCAGAGCTTCGTCCAGGTTTCGAAGCCGAGCGCGGCGCTCTGCCAGCAGAAGGCCGCGAACTCGGCCTGCAATTCAGGAATGCCGACCGGCCGTGCGGTATCGCCCTCCACATCCGGCGGGGCATTCGGTGGCAGCTTAGGCTCCTCGACCTGGCCATGGTTTGCCGACGGCTCAGCCTGGCTGGCGACGATGACCGAGCCGGGATGCGGCTTCACGAAGCGCTTCTTCGGCCGAGCCCGGCGGCCCCGGTTCGCTTTGCCATGGATCGGCGGCGTTTCGTCGCCCGTCATCGCGACGTCCTTCTTGCCGGAGCTCCGCGCGCACGGCGCAGGGACGATGGCGGCCGGGCGGGCGGAAGTCAGCGCCGTCCCCGCCGCCTCGTAAGCCGGATCAGGTCCGGCCGGTGCCAGAGCGGGATGGACCCGCTCCGGCCGCGTTCCAGATCAGCCTTCGTGCTGGCCGCGGTTCGGGTTCATGGCCGAGGTTGCCTGCTCGGCTGCATTGCGGGCGGTGGCCGCTGCCTCGCCGGCGAGAGAAGCCGCATGGCTTGATGCCGTCTTGGCTGCCGACGAGGCGAGCTCACCGAGCTCCTTCATCTGCCCCTGGATGGCGGCGAACTGCGACTTGGCGAAGTCCGACTGGAGCTGGAAAGCCTCCTGAAGGTCCTTGGCGCGCAGGAGCTTCTGGGCGTGGTCGAACGCTGCCGTTATGTTCTGCTCGGCGAAGCTCAGCGTTCGCCGGGACGCGTCCGTCGCGCTCGTCTGCATGGTCGAGCTGGAGCCCTCGAAGGACTCCATGGCCTTATGCGCCGCCGTCAGAAAACCACCGAACGCCTTGCGTGCCTGATCGACGCTCTTCTCGGCGAAATCCCGCATCTCGGTGGGGACTTCGTATTTCATGCCCTGGTTCATGACCATGCGATCCTCCATTATGCTTGTGCGCCGCACCTTACGTTTTGCACCGCAAGAAGACAATGCGCTGTGCGGTCGTTAACGTTGACCGGAAGTAAACGGGTCCGTAGCCGGCCTGGGCTCGCTTTCGGTGCCGCGATTTGCTTTGTCGTCAGGTCGGCGTTGTTGCTTGAGCGGTATCGTGACGAAGGGGATCGAGGCAGCCGTTGCGGCGCTGTCGAGCGACCCGGCCCTGGCCGGTCCGCTCGACGCCGGCGCAGCCGCGGTTGCGTGGGATGCGCGTGCGGAACGCCTGCTCTGGGCGTCGCCGAAGGCGCGCCGTTTTGCCGAGCAGGTGGCCGACGCCGAGGGTCGCGTCACGGCGGCATTCCCGGCTCGCGAGCGGCTGGCCGCGCTCGCCGGCGGCTTGGCGCCGCGCGCCGGCGTGAAGGTGGAGCGGGTTCGGTTCTCGGCCGCCGAGGACGCGCCCGCGACCGAGCTGGCCTGCAGGCTCCTGGACGTCCAGGGCGAAACGGTGCTTCTCACCATCTTCTCGGGCGAGCCTGTGATCAGGATCGGCGGCGATGCAGGCAGCGCTTCGAGCCCCGCCGAGGAGCGCCAGCCGGCTCCTTTCGTGGAACGGGCGCGGCGACAGGGTCGTCGCCGATTCATCTGGAGCATGGATCGCGAGGGCCGGTTCGTCTCGCTCTCGCAGCCGCTGGGCGAGGTGGTCGGCCCGGATAACGCCGCCGTGGCGGGCCTGACCTGGGCGGAGATCCTGGAGCGCTGGGTCATCGATGGTGAAGGCCGCATCGGCGAGGACTTCGCACGACGGGCCACCTGGAGCGACGAAACCGTCTTCTGGCGCGTCGCGGACACGTCCTACGTCGTTCCGGTCGATCTCGGCGGGATGCCGGTCTTCGGCCGGGGGCATGAATTCGAGGGTTTTCGCGGCTTCGGCCTCTGCCGCGCCGACGAGATCCAGCCTGCGCCCGACAGCCCCGTGCTGGTCGTGGTGGGCACGCCCAGCGACCGGCACACCAGGTCGC
>CAXUKK010000050.1:0-3275 GCA_964251455.1 uncultured Enterovirga sp. | reverse complement strand
GTTCCAGCCCATCGCGGAGGTGCAGTTCGCCACCAGCGCCTACCACGAGAACGAGCGCCAGCGGCACGACATCCACCGCGTGCTCGCCGAGGTCGTCAAGAACAAGCGCCAGATCATCGTCGGCGCGGTCGCCCCCGATGTGCCGCCGCCGAGCGAGCCCGCGGACTTGCAGGACCCGGCCGCTCTTCCAGAGAGCGTCGAAGCCGTCGAGCAGGCGGATGCGGCAGACCTGGCGTTCGAGCCGCTGCAGGCCCGGGTCGGGGCGCAGCTCGGTGGCGTCAGGACCGTCCCGCTGCGCGCGGTCTCGAATGTCGAGAGCTCTCCGCGCCCTCAGCTTGGCGGGGCAGAGCCGGGCGAGGATTTCGACGAGAGCAAGCCGATCCTCTCCGTCTCGGAACGTGGGGCGCTGCGCGAGATCGCCCGCGCACTCGGGGCCCGGCTCGAATCGGACGAGGCCCAGGATCAGCCGCTGTCGTCGCGCGGCCCTGCCGAGATCGTCTCCATCTCGGCAGCACGGCCGCGCGAGCCGGACGCGATCCGGATCCTCGAGCGGATGCCGATCGGGATCGTCGTCCTGCGCGGCGAGACGCCGCTGTTCGCGAACCGGTCCGTCCTCGACCTTCTCGGCTTTGCTCATGTGAGCGAGATGCGAGGCGTGTCGCGCCTCTTCGCGGGACGGCTCGACACGCGCAACGGCGCGACCGCCCTTGTCGGGAAGACGGGCACGAAGGTGTCCGTCGAGGTGCTGCTGACAAGCGTCGAGTGGGGTGATGCCCCCGCATCGCTGCTCCTTGTGCGGCCTCTCCCGAAGGCCCGCGAGGGAGAGCTCACGAAATCCTTCGAGCTCGAGATCGGCCAGCGCGATGCGAAGCTCCAGGAGGTGCTCGGCACGCTCGACCTTGCCGGCGTCGCGATGATCACGATCGACGGCGCCGGGCGCATTCTGTCCGCCGCCGGCGCGGCCGAGCGCCTCTTCGGGTACCGCGAGAACGAGATCACGGGTGAGGGCTTCACGACCCTGATTTCGCTGGAGAGCCATCGGGCGGCGATCGACCTCGTCGACCAGGCTCGCTCGGTGGGTCACGGCGAGGCGGCGGCCGAGGTCGAGCTCTTCGGCCGGCCGCGCGTCGGCGACCCGATCCCGCTGCTCGGGCGCGCCGGGCGCATCGAGACGGTGCAGGGCTCCGCCCTGGCCCTGGTGTTTCGTGACGTGTCCGATTCCCGGCGGACCGAGACGGAACTCCTGGATGCCAGGCGCTCGGCGGAGACCGCCGCGGCACGGCAGACGGACTTCCTGGCCCGCGTGAGCCACGAGATCCGCACCCCGCTCAACGCCATCATCGGGTTCTCCGAGATCATGCTTGAGGAGCGCTTCGGGCAGATCGGCAACGAGCGCTACAAGCACTACCTGCGCGACATCCACGATTCGGGCACGCACGTCGTCAGTCTGGTCAACGATCTTCTCGATCTCGCGAAGGTCACGGCCGGCAAGAGCGAACTCCTCTTCACCAGCCTCGACCTGAACGAGATCGTCGCCCAGAGCGTCAGCATCATGCAGGCGGCCGCTGCCCGCGAGCGCATCGTCATCCGGACCGGGTTCGCATCGGGTCTGCCGCGCCTGATCGCGGACGAGCGCTCGATCCGGCAGGTCGTCCTGAACCTCGTCTCGAACGCAGCGCGCTTCACGCAGGCCGGCGGGCAGGTGATCGTCTCGACCAGCCTGACCGACGCGGGCGAACTCGCCTTCCGGGTCCGGGACACGGGCGTCGGCATGAGCGCAGGCGAGATCGAGGAGGCGCTCGAGCCGTTCCGCCAGGTGGCGATCGTGCGCCGCGAGGACGGCACCGGCCTCGGCCTGCCGCTGTCGAAGGCGCTGGTCGAAGCCAATCGCGGCGTGTTCCGGATTTCGAGCCGCCGCGGCGAGGGAACGCTCGTCGAGGTCCTGTTTCCGCAGGCGCGCGTCCTGGCGGAAGAGTGATCGAACCGTCGCCCTGAGGCGGCTGCCGGGCCTTGGGAGCCGGCCGAACCTGGCCTAGGGTGTCGGCCCGTGGGCCAGGCACCCGAGATAGACCCAAGCGGCGTTCTCGTTCCCCGCACGCGCCGGATCGTGCTGGCGGACAGGCGCGAGGTGCTCCTGCGTCCGCTCGAGCCCGACGACGATGCGCTCTACGCGGATTTCGACAGCCAGCTGACGGATGAGGATCGCCGTCTGCGCTTTCTCGGGGCCTTGCGCGAGATACCGCAGAGCCAGATCTTCCGGTTGACGCATTTCGACCGGAAGCACGCGCGAGCCATAGCGGCGATCGAGCCCGGCACCGGCCGTCTGCTCGGCGTCGGCCGCATCCATCGCATCTCGGCAAAGGAGGGCGAATATGCAGTGCTCGTCCGGTCCGACCTGAAAGGACTGGGGCTCGGTCACGCCCTGATGGACGACGTTCTCGTTGACGCGATGGAGCTCGGTCTGACCTCCATCCTCGGGCTGATCCTGCGGGAGAACGTCAACATGATCGCGCTCTGCCGCGAACTCGGCTTCACCTTCTCGGCGACGAGCGATGCGAGCCTTGTCGAGGCCCGCCTTCGCCTGACCTGACGATCAGTGGCCGGTCTGGTCGGCGTCGCGGCTGGCTTCAAACAGGAACCAGGTCCGGCGTTCCGTGTCGTCGATGAAGTTCTCGAGCAGACTCGCGGTCGCGACGTCCTTGTGCTCGTCGCAGATCTCGTGCGCCTCGCGCATGCTCCTCGCCATCGCCTTGTTGTCGTTCATCAGCTCGCGCAGCATCTCGAGGGCGGAGACGAACTCGCGGTCGTTGTCGGCCACGCGGGTGAGCGTGTGGATCTGGCCGATCGACCGGAGCGTCTTGCCGCTGATCTTGCGGACGCGCTCGGCCAGGGGATCGGTCGTCGCGAAGATCTGGTCCGCCTGCTCGTCCAGCAGCAGGTGGTAATCGCGGAAATGCGGTCCGCTCATGTGCCAGTGGAAGTTCTTGGTCTTCACATAGAGCGCGAACGCGTCCGCGACGAGGCCGTTGATCGCACCCGAGATGGCTTCGACCGCCTCCTCCGGAAGATCCGTCGGCGTGTCCAGGTTCGAACCGCCTGCGCGCGCTTCCGTCTTTGCCAATTTCGCCATCGATCGTCTCCTTGGGAAAGGTGCCTCGGCTGGTCCTTGACGGTTCACCAGCCGAGATCAACGACAAACGGGACCGGCGGCGCGCCGTTCCGGCCGAAACTGCAAGCAGGGTCTCGCCCTGCGAGACGTATCAGCCCGCCAGACC
>CAXUKK010000049.1:0-10668 GCA_964251455.1 uncultured Enterovirga sp. | reverse complement strand
GCGACGCGCGAGGGTGAGGCCGCGCAGCACGATAAAGGCGAACAGGCAGAGCAGCCCGATGCAGATCCCGATGCCGAACTCCTCCGCCGTGACGGCGAAGATGAAGTCGGTATGCGCGTCGGGCAGGATGCGCTTCACGGTCCCCTCCCCCGGGCCGCGGCCGAACCAGCCTCCCTTGGCGAAGGCCTCGAGTGCGGTGTCCACCTGGAAGCTGTCGCCTGTGGATTTGTCCATGAAGCGTTCGATACGCTCGCGCACGTGCGGCAGGAGCTTGTAGGCGGCGGCGACGCCGAGCAGGCCCACCCCACCCAGGCCGAGCATCCAGAAGATGTGCAGTCCGGCGACGAAGAAGAGCCCGCCCCAGACGATGGTGATCAGCATCGTCTGGCCGAAGTCAGGCTGGAGCAGCAGCGGGACGATGGTCAGCGGAAGGAGCAGGATCGCCAGGATCGCGCCCTCGCGCTTGCGTGCGCCCTGCGAGAAGGCCCAGGCCGCGATGATCACGAAGGCCGGCTTCACGAACTCGGAGGGCTGGATGCCGAAGGATCCAATCGCGATCCAGCGATGCGCGCCCTTGATCTCCGGGCCGAAATTCAAGGCGAGCAGGCAGAGCACGACTCCGACCGCATAGACGAGCAGCGCCAGGCGGCGCACGTGCCGGAGGGACAGGAAGGAGACTGCACCCAGGATCATCAGGGCCGGCGCCAGGTACAGCACCTGCCGGTTGACGAAGTGGAAGGTCGGCAGTCCGAGCCGCTCCGCGACGGGCGGTCCGCCGCCCATCAGGGCGACGATGCCGGCGACCATCAGGGCCGCAAGGCCGGCGAGAAGCAGACGGTCGACCGTCCAGAGCCAGTCGCCGATATAGGTGCGTTCAGCGCGAGAGGACATGGCTCAGCTCCTCATCTCCACACCGGGAAGCGCGCTTACGAGCTCGCGGAAATGCTCGCCGCGAACCTCGAAATTCGGGTATTGGTCGTAGCTCGCCGAGGCGGGTGACAGCAGCACGACCGGTTCCTTCGCGTTCGATCGGGCCGCGTCCTCCGCGGCTGCCGCGACCGCCCGATCGAGCGTCTCGCAACGTGCGTAGGGGACGTCGCCGTCCAGCGTGGCGGCGAACAGCTCCGTCGCCGCGCCGATCAGGTAAGCCTTCTCGATCTTGGTGAACAAAGGCCTAAGGAGCTCGATCCCGCCCTCCTTCGGCTTCCCGCCGAGGATCCAGAAAACGTGTTCGAAGGAGGCCAGCGCCTTCTCGGTCGAATCCGCGTTGGTCGCCTTGGAATCGTTGACGAAGAGCACCGAGCCGCGCCGGCCGACCTCCTCCATGCGGTGACGCAGCCCGGGGAAGGAGGCGAGACCGGCATCGATCTCCTCCGGCTGAAGCCCCAGCGTCTCGGCGACCGCTATGGCCGCAGCCGCGTTCTGGGCGTTGTGCGCGCCGCGCAGCGAGCCAATCCCTTTCAGGTCCGCGACCTTGCGGGTTCCGGTGCCGACCGTCGCGAAGATGCGGCTGCCCTCGAAATGGTAGCCGTCGCCCGGCAGCATGTCCTGGCTGATGGCCAGCACAATGCCCCCGTTCGCCGACAGACGTTCAGCGATGGCGCGGCTCGGCGCGTCGTCGATCCCGATGATGGCGACCTCCGCGCCGGCGACCAGCCGCTCCTTGATGGCCGCGTAGTTCACCATCGTGCCGTGGCGATCGAGGTGGTCGGGCGTGATGTTCAGGAGGAGGCCGACACTCGGCGCAAGCGAAGGCGTGAGATCGATCTGGAACGACGACATCTCGATCACGTGCACACGGTCGCGCGCGGGCGGGTCGAGCGACAGGATCGCGGTCCCGATGTTGCCTCCCATCTGCACGTCGTAGCCCGCACTGCGCAGCACATGCGCGACAAGCGCCGTCGTCGTCGACTTGCCGTTGGTGCCCGTGATGGCAACGAAGGGCGCGTCGGGAGCGATCGTCGCCCGCTCGCGGCAGAACAACTCGATGTCACCGATGATCTCGACCCCGGACGCCTTGGCGAGCGCCACCGTCCAGTGCGGCTCGGGATGCGTCAGCGGCACGCCGGGCGCGAGGACGAGCGCCGCGAAGTCCGACCAATCGGCTCCGCGGAGATCGGCGGTCGCGAGCCCGGCGGCTTGCGCCTTGGCGACGCTCGACGGGTTGTCGTCATGCGCGATCACGTCCGCGCCTCCAGCCTTCAAGGCTAACGCGGTCGCGATGCCCGAGCCGCCGAGGCCGAACAGCGCGACCCTGCGGCCGGCCATGCAGGTGATCGGGGTCATCACGCAGCGTCCGAGACGAGCGCCGAGGCGCTCCTTCGCCCCAAGGGGGAGAGGGTTGGGGTGCGGGGGAAACGGGCGCAAAGGTGGCGCCCCCTCACCCGCCCTCCGCTACGCTCGGGCGACCTCTCCCCACCGTGGAGAGGGATCAATCGGCCGTGAACCATTCCGTCCATCAGCGCAGCTTGAGCGTCGAGAGCCCGATGAGCGCGAGCAGGACCGAGATGATCCAGAAGCGGATCACGACCTGCGGCTCCGTCCAGCCGAGCTGCTCGAAATGGTGGTGGATCGGCGCCATCTTGAAGACGCGCTTTCCAGTCAGCTTGAACGACGCGACCTGGATGATGACCGACAGCGCCTCGAGCACGAACAGGCCACCGACGATTGCGAGCACGATCTCGTGCTTGGTCGCGACCGCGATGGTGCCAAGGAGACCGCCCAGCGCCAGGGAGCCGGTGTCGCCCATGAAGACCTGCGCGGGCGGCGCGTTGAACCACAGGAAGCCGAGCCCGGATCCGAGCAGCGCACCGCACAGGACCGCAAGCTCGCCCGTGCCGGGCACGAAGCGGATCTGCAGGTAGTTCGAGAAGATCGCGTTGCCGGCCAGGTAGGCGACGAAGCCGAAGGACGCCCCGGCGATCATCACGGGCACGATGGCGAGGCCGTCGAGACCGTCCGTCAGGTTCACGGCATTGCCGGCACCCACGATCACGATCGCGCCGAAGGCGAGGTAGAACCAGCCGAAATCGAGCAGCAGGTCCTTGGCGAAGGGAACGGAGAGCTTGTTTGCCAGGCCGGGCGTCGCGATGAAGGAGATCATCACGCAGGCGACGAGCGCGATGAGGATCTCGAGCGCAAGACGGCTCCGGCCGGAGAACCCCTTGTGCGACTGCTTCGTGACCTTGAGGTAGTCGTCGTAGAAGCCGATCGAGCCGAAGCCCAGGGTCACGAACACGACCACCCAGACATAGAGGTTGGACGGGTTGGCCCACAGGATCGTCGACACGATGACCCCGGCGAGGATCATCAGGCCGCCCATGGTCGGCGTGCCGCGTTTCGTCAGCAGGTGCGATTGCGGGCCGTCCTCGCGGATCGGCTGCCCCTTGCCCTGACGGATCCGCAGCACCGAGATCGCGGCCGGCCCGAGCCAGAACACGAAGAGAAGCGCGGTCGCGATCGCGCCGCCGGTCCGGAAGGTGATGTAGCGAAAGACGTTCAGCGGCGAGAAATGCGGGCTGAGATCCGCAAGGAAATAGAACATCTGTCCTCAACCGTGCCCGGTGCTGGAGGCGGCGGCACCGGCCTGCCCGTACCGGAGCTTCAGGGCGGTCACGATCTTCGAGACCTGAGTGAATTTCGACCCTTTCACCATCACGGTGTCGCCGGGCCGGATGACGTCGAGCACCGCCTGTTCGAGCCCCGCGGGGCTTGCAGCGTACAGGCCCTGGAGCCTGGCCGGCAGGGCATCCCAAAGACCCAGCATGAGCGGTCCCGCAGCGAACACGAGGTCTGCGCGAGATGCCGCGACGGCGTCGGCCAGCGCGACGTGAGCGCGGGGACCGAGTTCACCGAGTTCCCCCATGTCGGCCAGGACAGCGATGCGCCGCCCCTTCGTGTCCACCGTCGCCAGCGTGGCGAGCGCGGCGCGCATCGAGGCGGGATTGGCGTTGAAGCTCTCGTCGATAGCGAGGAAATCGCCGTCCGGATGGGCCAGCCGGATCCGCTCGCCGCGGCCGACGGGAGCGCTCAGCTCGGCAAGCCCGCCCGCAGCCTCGTTCGGGTCGAGCCCGAGCGCCGCGGCGGCTGCCAGGACGCCGAGCGAATTCAGCGCCATGTGCCGGCCAGCGGCGCCGACCCTGTAGACCGCCGTGCGCCCGAGAACATCCGCCTCGACCATGGATGCGTCCGGTCCGGTGGCGATGCGCAGGGCGCGGACATCCGCGGCCTCGTGCTCGCCGAACGAGATGATGCGGCCTGCCCGGGACGCCCCGGCATGTGCTGCCAGGCGGTCGAAATACGGGGTGTCGCGGTTGATCACCGCCACGCCGCCGGGCTCGAGCCCGCCGAAGATCTCGCCCTTTGCGTCCGCGATTCCGAGGATGGAGCGGAAATGCCCGATATGCACGGGTTCGATCGTGGTCACGATCGCGACCTCAGGCCGGACCATGCGGGTCAGCGGCGCGATCTCGCCCTCGTGGTTCATGCCGATCTCGAACACGCCGAAGCGGCTCATCGGTGCCATGCGGGCGAGCGTCAGCGGCACGCCCCAATGGTTGTTGTAGGAGGCGACCGAGGCGTGCGTCTCGCCGAAGCGCGACAGGACGAGCCGGAGCGCTTCCTTGGTGCCGGTCTTCCCGACCGACCCCGTGACGGCGACGATGCGGGCCGACGTGCGGGCGCGGGCCGCCTCGCCGAGCCCGCGCATGAAGTCGAGCGGGTCGGGCACGACGAGAAGCGGGCCTCGTTCGCCGAGCTCGCCCAGCTTCGCTTCGGCGACGATCGCGGCCGCCGCATGCCTGTCGAGTGCGCCCGCCACGAAGTCATGGCCGTCGCGCTCACCGGCGATCGCGACGAAGAGGTCGCCCGGCTGAAGCGTGCGCGTGTCGATCGAGATCCCGGTCGCGGACTCGAACGGCCCGACGATCCGGGCGCCAAGCCTCTCGACATCCTCTCTGGTCCAGAGCGGGGCGGTCATGATTGTCTCTCAGCGATGGCTTGGCGGATCATGTCGTGATCCGAGAACGGCAGCGTGCGCTCGTCCACGATCTGGCCCGTTTCATGGCCCTTGCCGGCGACGACGAGCACATCCCCGGAGCGGAGTTCGTCGACCGCGGTGCGAATCGCCTCGGCACGGTCGCCGATTTCGCGAGCGCCCGGCGCCGCCTTCATGATCTCGGCCCGGATCGCGGCGGGGTTCTCGGATCGCGGATTGTCGTCCGTGACGATGACGATGTCGGCCTTCTCGGCCGCGATCCCGCCCATGATCGGGCGCTTGCCGCGGTCACGATCGCCGCCGCAGCCGAACACGCAGACGAGCCTGCCGGTCGCGAAGGGGCGGAGCGCGTCCAGCACATGCGCCAGCGCTTCCGGCTTGTGCGCATAGTCGACGATGCAGAGCGCGCCCGCGACCTCGCCGACCCGCTCCATCCGGCCGGGCACGCCTTTGAGCGTCGCAAGTCCGCCGAGCACCTGCGCGGGATCCCCACCCGTCGAGATCACCAGGCCGGCCGCCACCAGCGCGTTCTCGACCTGGAAATCGCCCGCGAGCGGAAGCAGCACCTCCACCTCGCCGGCGCCGTCGGCCCGCAGCCGGAGCCGCTGGTCGAAGCCGTCGGCCCTGACATCGAGCAGCCGGATCGCCTCGCCGGCACGCCCGGTGGTCAGCACGCGATGCCCGCGCGCTCGCGCAGCCGCGATCACGCGATCCGCATAGGCACCGTCGGCATTGACCACCGCCGGCCGGCCGGGCTCGAGCAGGGTGTCGAACAGCCGGAGCTTCGCCTCGAGATACTCCTCGAGGGTCGGATGATAATCGAGATGGTCCCGTCCGAGATTGGTGAAGCCGGCCGCGGCCAGGCGAACGCCGTCCAGCCGGTGCTGGTCGAGCCCGTGCGAGGAGGCTTCGAGCGCCAGATGCGAAATCCCGTCATGAGCGAGGCGATCGAGCGTCTCGTGCAGGGTCACCGGGTCGGGCGTCGTCAGCGAACCATAGGCGGCCCCGTCCGACGTGATCACGCCGAGCGTGCCGAGGCTGGCGCTGTGCTGCCCGGCTGCTGCGAAGAGCTGCCGCACGAAATCCGCGACCGAGCTCTTCCCACTCGTGCCCGTGACCGCAACGACGATCCCGGGCTGGGCCGGATGGAAGCGGGAGGCCGCAAATGCCAGCGCGGACCTTGCATCCGGCACCTGTGTATAGGCAACGGCCGGGGAGAGGTCGGCCGGCCGTTCGCCCTCGCCGATGACCGCGGATGCACCACGCCCTGCTGCGTCGGCCACGTAGCCCATGCCGTCGGCCTTGGTGCCGGGCACCGCGACGAAGAGCCAGCCGGGCTGCACGCGCCGGCTGTCGGCCGTGATCCCGGCGACAGGCACGCTCGCGAGATAGGCCGCATCGTCGAGCAGGAGGTCGTGGAAGGTTGGGCGGGGTGCGGGCGACACGGGTCCAGTGTCCCGCGACATCAAGGCGATGTCGTGCCCGGCCATCGCGATGCCGTCGCTCACCGCTTCAGGCCCCAGGCATTGAGCCGCGCCATGACCGGGAACGGGTTCTGCGGCGGCTCAAAGCGGGGCGCCACCGGCAGCATCGGGGCGACGCGCTCGAGGATCCGGCCGCTGGTCTCGGCCACGTTCCAGCCCGCCGTCGCGAAGCCATAGGTTTCGGGAGCCGCCTTCGGCTCGTCGTAGACGGTCACGAGCAGGTAGCGCGGCTTGTCTGCCGGGAAGGTCGCCATGAAGGTCGTGAACAGCTTGTCCTTGGAGTAGCGCCCGCGGACGACCTTCTCGGCCGTGCCGGTCTTGCCGCCGACAAAGTAACCGGGCACAGCCGCCTTCGATGCCGAGCCCGACGGGTGGGACGCGTTTAGGCGCATGATGAAGCGCATGGCTTCAGACGTCTCGGGCTTGATGACGCGCGGCGCGTCCCGGTGCGCCTCCTCGTCCGAGCGCTTCAGGAAGGTCGGCTTGATCAGGTAGCCGCCGTTCACGAGCGCGCCGACGGCGGCGGCCGCCTGCATGGGGGCGACCGCGACGCCGTGGCCGAACGCGATCGTGATGGTGTTCAGCTCGCCCCAGCGGGACGGCACGATCGGCATGGCGCTTTCCGGCATCTCGGTCGTCATGCGATCGAGCTGGCCCATCTTCTTCAGGAACGCCTTGTGCCCTTCGACGCCGACGGACAGCGCCATCTTGGCGGTGCCGATGTTCGAGGAGTGGATGAACACCTCCGGCACCGTCAGCACGCGATGGGTCGCGTGGTAATCGTGGATGGTGAAGCGGCCGTGCTGGAGATTGGAGCGCGCGTCGAACGACGAGTTGATGCCCGCCTTGCCGGAATCGAGCACCATCGCGGTCGTCAGCGCCTTGAAGGTCGCGCCCATGTCGTAGGCGCCGACGACCATCCGGTTGATGCGATCCTTGTCGAGCGCATCGACCGGGTTGTTCGGATCGAAGTCCGGCAGCGACACGAGCGAGATCACCTCGCCGGTGTTCACGTCAATCAGCATGCTGGCGGCCGCGAGGGCACGGAAATGTTCCATGCCCTTGACGAGTTCGTCGCGCATCGCGTGCTGGACGCGCAGGTCGAGCGAGAGCTGGACGGGTTTCAGGTCCGTCGATTCCCGCGCGAAACCGGCGCCGGCCAGATCCTGCAGGCCGCGGCTGTCGATGTACTTCTCCATGCCGGCGATGCCGACATTGTCTATGGAGGCGAAGCCGATCACGTGCGCGCCGGCGACGCCGTTCGGGTAGACGCGCTTGGCCTCGGGAACGAAGCCGACGCCCGGGATGCCGAGCCGGTGGACCTCGGCCTGCTGGCGGGGCGTGATCTCGCGCTTCACCCATACGAAGCCGCGCTGCTTGTTGAACTTAGTGCGCAGGTCGCGCGCGTCGAGATCAGGCAGGACGGCCGTCAGCAGTTCGACCGCCTCGTCCTTGTCGATGATGTTGCGCGGCTCGGCGAAGACGGAGACCGACCTGACATCGGTGGCCAGCACCTCGCCGTTGCGGTCGAGAATGTCCGGCCGGGCAGCCGAGATCGACTCGCCGGCGAACCGCCGCAAGCCTTCCGGCTCGACCGGCGTGATCGCCAGGAACGCGAGCCTTGCCAGGATGGCGCAGAACAGCCCGACGAAGGCAACCGTCACCCAGCCGACGCGGCTCGAGCTCTTGTCGAGCCGGAGCCGGAAGAGCTCGCGGAAATACCGACGAAGTCGCTGGCCCTTCGTGGCCGGCGGGGCGATCACGGGGGCAGCGACGTCCTCCTGCTCGGGGCCGTCGTCCGGATACTCGTTCGTGTCGGTCGCGTTCATCGCACCGCCGCCTTCGGCAAGCTGCCTGTCGTCGTGGGCGTCCGGGCGTCTCCCGGCCGGCGATCCTTCGGCGTCGCGGTCGGCTCGCGGATCAGAGCCTCGAGCTTCATGCCAATGGCGTCCGCCTTGGCGGGCCGCTGCGGCAGGTCGGATAGCCTGCCGAGTTGGGCGACCGTCATGGGAACGAGGTCGAGGTTCTGCTCAACGAGCCGCTGCAACCGGTCCGGCCGGGTGAGGAGCGCCCATTCCGCCTTCGCGATCGCGATCGCGTCACGCTCGCGATCGATCTTGCGGCGGAGCTTCACGACCTCCTCCGCGTAGTACAGCGTGTCGTACTTGATGGTGTACACGTAGGCGGCGGAGCCGATCAGGACCGAGATCGCCACGAGGTGCAGGAGCCGCATCATCGCCCGTGCTTCCTCGATTGCGTCGTCTTCGCATCCGACGATGACTGCCCGGTCGTTGCCGCGGGAGCGTCGGTGCGTTCCGCGACCCTCAGCTTCGCCGAGCGCGCCCGCGGATTGGCTGCAACCTCTCCGGCGCCGGGCGCGATGGGTCCCTTGGATACGGGCGTGAAGGTCGCCGGCGACGCCTCGCCCGCATCGGGCACGTGCCGGGACGCCTTCGCAAGCCGCCGCGTTCGCTCCAGCATGAACTGCTTGACGATCCGATCCTCGAGGGAATGGAAGGTCACCACGGCAAGCCTGCCGCCCGGCTTCAGGACGCGCTCGGCTGCGTCGAGAGCCGCGGTAAGCTGGCCGAGTTCGTCGTTCACGGCGATGCGGAGCGCCTGGAAGGTGCGGGTTGCCGGATGCACGCCCGGCTCGCTGCGGACGTGGCGGGCGACGAGTTCAGCCAGCTCGCCCGTCGTCTCGATCCGGCCTCGGCGGCGGCGCTCTACGATCGCGCGTGCGATCGCCCGGGACCGGCGCTCTTCGCCGAACTGGTAGATGATGTTGGCGAGGTCGCCTTCCTCGGTCTCGTGCACGAGGTCGGCCGCGCTCGGGCCGCTCTGCTCCATGCGCATGTCGAGCGGCCCGTCGAAGCGGAACGAGAAGCCGCGCTCGGCCTGGTCGAGCTGCATCGACGAGACGCCGACATCGAGGACGACGCCGTCGACGGATTCGGCACCGGCATCCGCGGCGATCCCATCGAGCTCGCCGAACCGGCCGGAATGGAGCTGCAGGCGCCCGTTCGCCCAACCCGCCAGGGCGGCGCCGGCCGAGATCGCGTCCGGATCGCGGTCGATCGCGATGACGCGGTTCTCCCGATGGGCGGCGAGGATGGCGCGGCTGTAGCCGCCTGCACCGAACGTGCCGTCGACGAAGACGCCGCCGCGCGACGCCGCGAGCGCCTCGACCACCTCCGCGAGCAGGACCGGCACATGCGGGCCCGATGGTGCCCCGACATTCGGCCGCAAGCCCTTCACGCGAGGTACGCCTTGGCTGTGGGCCGTGCGGTCGGCCCTGTCCCGGCAAGTCCAGGTACGGCCATCCGCGACGGCGATGTGGAGACGAACCGGCACATGCTCGGCAACTCGCAGGGCCCGGAATGCGGGCCCGGTCTGACCCGACTGGCGCGCGTTAGCCGGTCGTTCCGCCGCACGCGCGCCGTACGCCGGCAGCAAGGCCGGAGCGGACGCCCGTTCGAATGGATTCGCTTCGGATATCATGCGGGATACGGGTGCGAAACTGCGCGTCGGCCTGCCGAGCAGAGCCGTATTCAGACCCCAGTAGCGTTAATGAAGCGTTTGCGGAGCGTCGCAGACCGTCCGGGAATGCTGTCGCACTCAGCCAAGTGCCAGGGGCGGAACCCCCCTTCGGCGCACGGGTTTACGTTTCCGTACCTTGGAGTTTCAGATGAAGATCAAGACAGTCGCGACGCTCGGATTTCTTGCGCTTCTCGCCTCCGGTCCGCTCGCCAGCGCGCAGGGTATCGTCGGTGGCGCCAGGCAGGGTGCGGCAGAAGGCAATCGCGCAGCAGGCCCGGTCGGCGGTGTCGTCGGCGGTGCGGTCGGGGCAGGCGTCGGCGGTGCCGTCGGCGGCGTAAAGGGCGTGCTCGGCATTCCCGACCGGCGGGCCGGCCGCCGCTACTACGTCAAGAACGGCAAGCGTCACTATTACCGCCGCTGAGGCTTGCGGCGCGGATAAGGTGTCAGCCGGCCTGTAAGCCGGGTTCTGTATGGGCCGGGCCGCGAAGCCCGGCCGTGGCGGCCATTCCTCTGGGACGGCCGTTGCCGGCCGCCTCAAGCAATCAACCCGGGCGACCAGCCCTGAGACGGGCCTGCGACGCGAACGCCGCCGTCGCCCCTATTCGATCTTGCTCCCGGTGGGGTTTGCCGTGCCGTCCGCGTTGCCGC
>CAXUKK010000048.1:0-10808 GCA_964251455.1 uncultured Enterovirga sp. | reverse complement strand
CGCCCGGTACCATTCGAGCATCGCGAACTCGGGATGGTGCAACACGCCCCGCTCGCGATTGCGGAAGACGTGCCCGAGCGAAAAGATGCGCTCCTCGCCCGCCGCCAGCAGCTTCTTCATGGCGAATTCCGGCGAGGTATGAAGATGGAGCGGCTGCCGCTCGCCGGCGGTCGTCACGATCTCGGTCGCAAACGCGTGCAGATGCGCCTCGTTGCCCGGCGAGACCTGCAGGGCGGCCGGGTCGATCTCCAGGAAGTCCCGGACGCCGAACCAGCGGCGGATCGCGGTCGCGATGCGGTTGCGCGCCAGCAGGTGCGGACGCCGCCGGGCATGCGCGTCCCGCGTCCACCAGGGCGCGGCGCCGTTCACCGCTCCAACCCGCGGCAGAGGCCGGTCACTGGCGAAGACAGGGAAGATCGGCTAACCGGGCGGGACGCCGCCACCAGCCCGTCCGCTCGGCCGAGCCGCTCACACCGCAAGGATCAATCCCGTGAAGGTCATCGCCTCGTCCCTCCGCAAGGGCAATGTCGTCGAGGTCGACGACAAGCTGTACGTCATCGTGACCGCCGAGAACATCCACCCCGGCAAGGGCACGCCCGTCACGCAGCTCGACATGCGGCGGATCTCCGACGGCGTGAAGGTCGCGGAGCGCTACCGCACGACCGAGCAGGTCGAGCGCGCCTTCGTCGAGGACCGGCCGCACACCTTCCTCTACAGCGATTCCGAGGGCTTCCACTTCATGAACCCCGAGAACTACGACCAGATCGCAGTTCCGAAGGACATCCTCGGCGACCAGGCCGCCTATCTGCAGGAAGGCATGAGCGTGATGCTGTCGGTCTACAACGATGTGCCGATCGCCATCGAGCTGCCGCAGCGCGTGACACTGGAGATCACCGACACCGAGCCGACCATGAAGGGCCAGACGGCCTCGTCCTCCTACAAGCCCGCGATGCTGTCGAACGGCGTACGCACCATGGTGCCGCCCCATGTGGGCGCCGGGACACGCGTCGTCATCATGACGACCGACGGCTCATACGTCGAACGCGCCAAGGATTGAGGGCCGTCGGGGCCGGCGCGTGATCCTGATCAACCCCCTCGTCACGGGCGTCGCTCCGCCGCCGATCCCCGAGGCTCGGGCCTGGGCGGCCAGCTATGACGGCCGTCAGGGTGAGCTGATCGACCTGACCCAGGCCGTGCCGGGCTACCCGGCGCATCCCGACCTCGTGCGGCACCTCGTCGAGGCAGCGGGACGGCCGGCGAGCTTCGGCTACGGCGACATCACGGGCGATCTCGCGCTGCGGCAGGCCTATGCGGCCGACGTGAACGATGTCTACGGCGGCGACGTCGGGCCCGAGGAAATCGCGATCACGACCGGCGCGAACATGGGGTCGTTCGCGGCCACCATGGTGCTGGCCCGCCCCGGCGATGCCGTGATGCTGCCGGTGCCCTGGTACTTCAACCACCAGATGAACGCCGCCATGCTCGGCATCGATGTCATTCCCCTGCCCTGCCGGGCCGAGGACGGGTTCGTCCCCGACCCAGAGGCGGCCGAGCGGCTCCTGACCGACCGCGTTAAGGCGATCCTCCTCGTCACACCGAACAACCCGACCGGCGCGGTCTATCCGCCTGAGACGATCGCCCGCTTCGCGGAGCTCTGCCGCCGAAAGGGCATCGCGCTGATCCTCGACGAGACGTATCGCGATTTCCGGCCGGCCCAGATCGAGCGTCCGCACGACCTGTTCCGGGATCCGGCCTGGCGCGACACCCTGATCCAGCTCTACTCGTTCTCGAAGAGCTACTGCGTACCAGGCTATCGCCTGGGTGCGATGACGGCCTCGGCGGCGATCCTCGCGCAGGTCACCAAGATCCTGGATTGCGTGCAGATCTGCGCTGCGCGGGCCGGCCAGGCGGGCCTTGCCTGGGCGATCCCGGCGCTGACAACGTGGCGGGAGGACAACCGGGTCCTCATGAACGGGCGAGGTGCGGCAGCCGAGGCGAGCTTCGCCCCGCTACCCGGCTGGACCATATCGAGCCGTGGCGCGTACTTCGCCTACGCAAAGCACCCCTACGCCGGCTACACCGCCATTCAGGTCGCCGAGGCGCTCGCGATGCAGCGCGGGATCGTGACGTTGCCCGGCTCGGCCTTCGGGCCGGACCAGGAGCAGTATCTGCGGCTCGCCTTCGCCAATGTCGAGGCGAACCGCATCGCCGAGGTGGCGGAGCGGCTTCGGGAGCCGCTCGCGCTCTGATCGAGCGTTAGCCGACGCTTTCCACGCCCCACTCGTCCTTCGCCTGTTCTGCGGTTCGGTTCAGGTGGACCTTCTCATCGACCGACGCGATGGAATCGACGTGGATGTAATGGTGCTCGCCGCCCGCGGCCGGGTCTGTGCGGGTGAGCTTCATGCGCTGGCCGTCGAGGTGATCCACCGTTCCGACGTGACCGCCGTCCGAGCCGACGATTTCCATGTGCTCGGCGATGTTTTCGTAATCTGCCACGACCCTGCTCCGTGCTGCGTCGCCCGACACGGGGGCAACGAGCGCGGACAACGAGTGTCTGGGCCGACCGTTCCGCGGAGTTCCGGACGGTCGACCCGTGCGAGTTCACAGAGGCGCGAGCTTACTGCGTGATGCTGCAGCCGCTGTCCGCCAGCGTCGAGAAGGCCTGGTCGCCTTTGATCGTCGCGAGGTGCTTGTAATAATCCCAGGGTGCCTTGGACTCGGCCGGCGTCTTCACCTGGAACAGGTACATGTCGTGCACCATGCGGCCGTTCGGGAGAACCTTGCCACCCTTGGCGAACACGTCGTCGACCGGCATCTCGTGCAGCTTCTTCGTGACCGCGTCCGAATCGTCCGTGCCGGCCGCCTTCACGGCCTTCAGGTATTGCAGCACGCTCGAATAGGTGCCGGCCTGGATCATGTTCGGCATGCGGCCCGTCCGGGCCATGAACCGCTTCGCGAAGGCGCGGTTCTGGTCGTCCAGGTCCCAGTAGAAGCCTTCGGTCAGCACGAGGCCCTGCGCTGCCTGCAGCCCGAGGCCGTGCACTTCGGCGAGGGTGAAGAGCAGCGCCGCGAGACGCTGGCCTCCCTGGACGATGCCGAACTCGGACGCGGCCTTGATGGAGTTGTTGGTGTCGAGGCCGGCATTCGCAAAGCCGACGATCTTGGCCTTCGAGCCCTGCGCCTGTAGGAGGAAGGACGAGAAGTCGTTCGTGGCGAGCGGATGGCGCACCGCGCCGACGACCTTGCCGCCCTTGGAGGCGACGTATTTCGCCGTGTCCGCCTCGAGCGCATGGCCGAAGGCGTAATCCGCCGTGATGAAGAACCACGTGTCGCCGCCTGCCTCGACGAGCGAACCGCCGGTCCCGACCGCGAGCGAGCGCGTATCGAACGCCCAGTGGAAGCCGTAGGGCGTGCAGGCCTTGCCGGTCAGGTCCGACGTCGCGGCCCCGCTCGTCATGGTGATCTTCTTCTTGTCCTTCGAGAGCTGCTGCACGGCGAGCGCGACCGACGAGGTCGTGAGCTCCATGATGGCATCGACCTTGTCGTTGTCGTACCAGCCGCGCGCGACCGAGGAGGCGACGTCCGGCTTGTTCTGGTGATCGGCCGAGACGATCTCGATCGGCTTGTCGAGCACGGTGCCGCCGAAATCCTCGACCGCCATGCGGGCCGCCTCGACGGACCACTTGCCGCCGTAATCGGCATAGACGCCGGATTGATCGTTCAGGATGCCGAGCCGGACGACATTGTCGGAGACCTGGGCCTGGGCGAGCGCAGGCGCAGCGGCCATTGCGACGCCGGCCAGGAATGTTGCGAGCAGTTTCAAGGGCGTTCCTCTGGCACTTCGTTGTTGCTTGTGCGCGGGACAGACGCCCGCCCCGGTCGCAAGTCAAGAAGCTGAGCTGGAGCCTCGACGAAGGTCTTAGGCCAGCGTCACAATGTCGGCCGGGCCGCTGCTTCAGCTGAACTCACCCGCCCACCTCGACCTCGCCCGCGAGCTGCGCGCCCGACGACGTGCCGAGGAACACCTGGTAGCGCCCAGGCTCCACGACGTAGCTCCCATCGCCGCGGTGGAAGCCGAGCTCGGAAACCGGAATGCGGAGCGCAAGCTGGCGCGCGGCCCCCGGCTCCAGCCCGACCTTCTCGAACGCCTTCAGCTGGCGCGCCGGCCGGGAGCGGCTCGCATAAGGTTGGCGGACATAGAGCTGGACGACCTCGCGCCCTGCCCGCGGCCCGACGTTGCGGAGCATCGCCCGGACCTCGACCGCGTCGGTCGCCGACAGAATGCGCCCGGGCACGTCCACGTCGGAAAGGGCGAACTCGGTGTAGGTCTTGCCGAAGCCGAACGGGAAGAGTGGCGTGATCGCCTCGTCGACGTAGCGATAGGTGTAGTGGTTCTTCGGGTCGTGCGGCCGGCCTGTGGGGGCCTGGTCGTAGGTCAGCGGGACCTGACCGACGGTACGCGGCCACGTGATCGGCAGCTTGGCCGAAGGCGACGCGTCGCCCGACAGCAGGTCCGCGATGGCGTTGCCGCCCTCCGTGCCGGGGAACCACGCCATCAGCACGGCACCCAGGCGGTCGATCACCGGCCCGAGTTCGATCGGACGCCCGGCGATGAGGACCAGGATTACGGGCTTGCCGGTGGCGACGAGCCGGTCGAGGAGCTCTCCCTGGCGGCCCGGCAAGGTCAGGCGGGCGCGCGATGCGGCCTCGCCGCTCATCTCGTTCGACTCGCCGAGCACGGCGATCACGACATCCGCGTCGCGGGCGGCCTGCTCGGCCGCCGCGAACCCCGCATCCGAACCGCATTCGATCTCGCAGCCCTGCGCGAATAAGACCGTCGCTCCCGCGCGTCGACGCAGGCCGTCGAGGACCGAGACCGCATCCTCGACGCGGAACATCGCGGCATGCGGGCCGACCAGATGGCGCTGCGTCTGCCCGAGTTCGCCGATGACCGCGACGCGCCGGCCTGCGGCGAGCGGCAGGATGCCCTCGTTGCGCAGCAGGACCGTCGAATCCTGCGCCGCCCGGCGTGCGAGGGCGCGCGCCTCGGGGCTCGGCGCGGCCGGCTCCGATCGGCTGGTGTCGGGATCGGGCCGCTCGAACAGGCCCATGCGGAGCTTCGAGCGGAGCACCCGCCGGGCCGCTTCAGTGACGGCTGCGTCGGATACGCGGCCGGCCCTGACCTCGTCCGCCAGATGCGCGGCGTAGAAGCCGGAATACATGTCCATGTCGATGCCGGCATCGAGCGCCTTGCGGGCCGCCTCGGCCGGGTCCCGGGCGACGCCGTGTTCGAGCAATTCGCCGACCGAGTTCCAGTCCGACACCACGAAGCCGCCATAGCTCCATGTGTCGCGCAGGATGCCGGTCAGCATGGTGCGGTTGGCCGAGACTGGCATGCCGTTGAGCGACAGGAAGGCGCTCATCACGCTCTCCGCTCCCGCCTCGATCCCGGCCCGGAAGGGCGGCAGATAGCTGTCGAAGAGATCGCCCGGCGCGATGGCGCCGGCATCGTAGTCGCGCCCGCCGATGGCGGAGCCGTATCCGGCGAAATGCTTCAGCGTTGCCGCGATGCCGGCCTCGCGAAATCCCTCGACGCGGGCGCGGGTGAACATGCGCCCGAGCAGGGGATCCTCGCCGAACCCCTCGTTCATGCGGCCCCAGCGCGGGTCGCGGGCGAGGTCCGCCATCGGCGCGAAGGTCCAGTTTATGCTGATCGCGGCCGCCTCATGTCCGGCGTGTCGGGCGGTTGCCCGGGCAAGCTCCGGATCGAAGCTCGCCACCTCCGCCATCGGCACGGGAAAGATGGTCCGCAGGCCGTGCAGGACGTCGAGCCCGACGAGAACCGGAATGCCGAGGCGGGCACGACGCGCCGCCGCCTGTACGTCGACGATCTCCTGCGGCTTCGTCAGCGCGAGGACTGCCCCGATGCGGCCGTGCTCAAGATCTCCGCGGTCGAAAGTCGGGCTGAACGGGACGAGGTTCAGCTGCCCAATCTTCTCCTCGAGGCTCATGCGCGACAGGAGCCCCTCGAGCCGGGCCTCGAGCCGCGCCCGGGCTTCGTCGGCACGCGCAGGCAGGAGCGCGAGGAGGGTAGCCAACAGGGCCAGCGGGAAGGTGCGGGTCAATCGTTCGTCCTGGGCGGAGGGGGCACATGGGGATATCCGCACAGCGCGACCAGGGCGAGCCGGAAGGTGCCTTCCAATATCTCGCCTTCCGGGGGAGATCTGCGCTAAACACGCTCCTGGCGGCGCGGAGATGGTGCGGAACATGACGGTACGGCTCCTCGGGATCCTCGTTGGCGGCGCCTTGGCCTTGGCATCGGGGCCGTCCCTCGCGCATCACCCCATGGGCGGCGCGACCCCGACGACCGCGATCCAGGGCCTGCTCGCCGGACTGGCCCACCCTGTCATCGGACTGGACCATCTCGCCTTCGTGGTCGGGATCGGCATCCTGTCCGCCTTCGTGCACCGTGGCTGGCTGTTTCCGGCGGTTTTCCTGGGTTTTGGGGCGGTCGGCACGGCGATCCATCTCGGCAATGTCGGCGTGCCGGCGGCCGAAATCCTCGTCGGCATCACGGTCCTGCTGATGGCCTGCGCGGTGTTGTTCCGCCGCCAGGTTCCCGTCGCGGTGCTCGGGGTGCTCTGCGGCCTGGGCGGTCTCGCCCACGGCTATGCGCTGGCCGAAAGCATCGCGGGCGCCGAGCCCTCGCCGCTGGGCTTCTACCTCGCCGGGCTGGCCGTCGTGCAGCTCGCGATCAGCCTCCTGGTGCGCGAGGCTGTCCTGCGCCTGACGAGCCGCAACCCCTTGGTGGCGAACCGCTCCGCCTTTGCGGCGTCGGCCGCGATGCTCCTCGTCGGGATCGTGCAGCTTTCGGCCTAGCCGAGCCCCTCACAGGGTGGCGGCGCGCTCCGTCGCGAGTTGCTCCGCCCGCGTCCGGTCCTGGGCCGGCATGTCCTTCAGGGTGCCGTCGAGCCAGGAATCCGGCAGGCCCTGGCCGGCCGCGACAAGATGCCAGGCTGCGGCCTCGATCAGATTGCGCGGCACGCCGCGGCCCGTCGCGTAGATTCGGGCCAGCCGGTTCTGCGCGATGGCGTTGCCGCGCAGAGCCGCGCGCCGGAACAGCCGGGCCGCCTGCGCCTCGTTCTTCGGGATGCCATCGCCATTGAACAGGGCGATCGCGAGCTCGACCTCGCCCGCGATGGACCCGTTCTTCGCCGCCCGGATGTAGAGCTTGGCCGCCTCCTCCTGGTTCTTCTCCACACCCTTGCCACGCGCATACAACACGCCGAGATCGTGCTGCGCGTCGCCAAGTTCGGCATCGGCGGCCACGCGCAGGAGAGCGGCCGCGCGCGCGATATCGGCATCCGAGCCTGCTGACAGCGAGATCAGGGCGAGGTTGTAGGCAGCCGTTGCCTCGCCGAGCGCAGCAGCCTTCTCGAACCAGGCGCGGGCAGCGACGGAGTCCTTCTTCACGCCGCGTCCGTCCGCCGACATCAGCGCGAGCGATGCCATCGCGTGGGCGTCGCCGCGATCGGCCGCGAGCCGGTACCATTGCGCCGCCTGGGTCGTATCCTGCCGCACGCCAAGACCCTGGTTGTATATCTCGCCGAGCAGCGTCATGGCGGCCGCGTCCTTCGGGTCGGCCTCGATGCGCTTCGTCGCCTCGTTGAAGGCCGTCAGGAAGAGGCCGCGCTGATAGGCGCCATAGGCCAGGTCGAGCCGGGCCGGGTCGGCCGGCTCGACGGGCGCCGGCTTCGCCGCGGCAGGCTTGCCCACGACCGACGGGGCCTGGGCGGCCGCAGCATGGGCTCCGGCGAGGAGAAGCGCCGCGCCGAGCCACGCGGCTTTCATCGCGCCGGCTCCCGCATGCCCTCGCGGAGCGCGGCGCCTGAAAGCCGGACAGCTTCGGCCGCTCCTGCGGCATGCGTCCAGACGAGGTCCCCGACAGCGACGAACTCGGCGCCGGTCCCGGCAAGCTCGCGAACGGCGTCGAGGTCGGGCGCATAGGCGACGCAGGGCGGCTCGAAGATTTCCGCCCACCATTCCGCCCGCTCGACCACCTGCTCAAGCGGCGGCACGTAGCCGTCGGGCCTGGGCTCGCCGAACATCACGTAATCGACTTCGGCCTCGCCGGCCGACATGGCGTCGTGCTTGGTGCGGAGTTGCCCGACCCCGAGCATCCGGCCCTCGCGCACCCGTCCGCGCAGAGCCTTCACGTCTCCGGGCACCGCGCTGTGCACCCCGTCGGCGCCGCCCCGCGCGGCGATCAACGCCGCATCGAACTCGCCCGCGATCTCGACCAGCACGGCCGCTCCGGTGCCCTGCGCTACGGGCGCCAGCGCCTTGACGGCATTGACGAGCGAGCGCTCGTCGGCCGGCGCGAGGCGAAGCAGAAGTGCCGCGACGTCTCTCGCGGCGCACGCCTCCCCGAGCTGACCCGCAAACGAGTCCGCATCCGTGATCAGCGGGGAGATGAGGTAGAGGCGCGGCAGAAGGTCGGTCATTCGGGTGCAGCGTCGGGACCAAAGGAAACGGGGCCCGCAGGCCCCGTCCCATGCTGTGAGATTGAGGCGAAACGCCGGCTCGGGCCTACTCGGCCGCCGCGCGCGTCACCGCGCCGATCTTCGGGTCAAGTTCGCCCCTGGCGTAGCGGGCGGCCATTTCGGCCGGCGTCGCGACACGCTTGATCTTCGAGGCCTGGCCGGCGGTGTTGAACTCCTCCAGACGCTGGCGGCAGAGCTTGGTCATCGCCTGCATGGCGGGCTTCAGGTACTTGCGCGGGTCGAACTCGGACGGGTTCTCCTGCAGCACCTTCCGGATCTGGCCGGTCATCGCCATGCGGTTGTCCGTGTCGATGTTGATCTTGCGCACGCCGTGCTTGATGCCGCGCTGGATCTCGGCGACCGGCACGCCCCAGGTCGGCTTCATCTGCCCGCCATGGGCGTTGATGATGTCCTGCAGTTCCTGCGGCACCGACGAGGAGCCGTGCATGACGAGATGCGTGTCGGGGAGCTTGCGGTGGATCTCCTCGATGACGTTCATCGCGAGCACGGCGCCGTCGGGCTTGCGGGTGAACTTGTATGCGCCGTGGCTCGTGCCCATCGCGATGGCGAGCGCGTCGACCTTCGTCTCGGCGACGAACCGCACCGCCTCGTCGGGGTTCGTGAGCAGCTGGTCGTGCGAGAGCTTGCCTTCGGCACCGTGGCCGTCCTCCGCCTCGCCCATCCCGCTCTCGAGCGAGCCGAGCACCCCGAGTTCGCCCTCGACGGAGATGCCGCCGAGATGGGCCATGTCGGTGACGGTCTTCGTCACGCGGACATTATAGTCCCAGTCGCCCGGCGTCTTGCCGTCGGCCTTGAGCGATCCGTCCATCATGACGGACGTGAAACCGGCCTGGATGGCCGTCATGCAGGTGGCGGGCTCGTTGCCGTGGTCGAGATGCACGCAGACCGGGATGTGCGGATAGATTTCGGTCAGCGCGTCCATCATGTGCTTCAGCATGACGTCGTTCGCGTATTGCCGTGCGCCGCGCGACGCCTGGATGATGACGGGCGCATCAACCGCGTTGGCGGCCTCCATGATGGCGAGCGCCTGTTCCATGTTGTTGATGTTGAAGGCCGGCACGCCGTAGCTGTGCTCGGCGGCATGATCCAGAAGCTGTCGAAGCGTGATGCGGGCCATCTGAGGGTTCCTCTTGATCCTATTGGTTCGTTGTCGTCGGGCGCGATCTCAGTGCGCGGCGTCGAAGCCGGGCACGACCACACAATCATCGTAGTCGCCGATGAAGCGGCCGAGAGCCGCCGCGAGCGGCGCCAGCGGATGGTCCTCGTCCGCCGCGCCGGCATCCAGAAGCGCGTTCAAGGCCGCCACGGCCGCATCGTAATCAGCTTCAGTCCGGATCTCCCTGAGCGGCACCTTCCTGACGACGGCGGAGAAGTGCTCGGCGAGTTCGCTCGCCTCGCCGGGGCTGAGCGTCATGGTGCCCAATCGTCATACTCCCGGGCGTTTACCTCTTCGCTTTCAGCGCCTCGACGCCCGGTAGCGCCTTGCCTTCGAGCCATTCGAGGAAGGCGCCGCCCGCGGTCGAGACATAGCTGAAATCGTCGGCGACGCCGGCATGGTTCAGGGCCGCGACGGTGTCGCCGCCGCCCGCGACCGAGACGAGCTTGCCGGCCTTTGTGCGCGCCGCGGCATGGCGCGCCGCCGCCACCGTGCCCTGGTCGAAGGGTGCGATCTCGAACGCACCGAGCGGCCCATTCCAGACGAGCGTTCGGGCATCGTCGATCGCCGCGTTGATGCGGTCCACCGATTGCGAGCCGACATCGAGGATCATGCCGTTCGACGGGATTGCGTCGATGCCGTAGGCGTGGCTCGGCGCGCCCGCCTTGAACTCGGACGCGACCACGGCATCGACCGGCAGGATGATGGCACAGCCGGTCTGCCTGGCGCGGTCGAGGATGCGCTGGACGGTCGGCGCCAGGTCCTTCTCGGCGAGCGAGCGACCGATGCCGATATCGATCGCATGCAGGAAGGTGTTCGCCATCCCGCCGCCGATCACGAGCGCATCGACCTTCGCGACGAGGTTCTCGAGAAGATCGATCTTCGTCGACACCTTGGCGCCGCCGACGACGGCGACGACCGGATGCTCCGGCTTCTCGAGGCCCTTCGAGAGCGCAGCGAGTTCCGCCTCCATGGTGCGACCGGCATAGGACGGCAGAAGGCGTGCGACTCCCTCGGTCGAGGCGTGCGCGCGGTGCGCGGCCGAGAAGGCGTCGTTCACGTAGAGATCGCCGAGAGAGGCGAGCTTC
>CAXUKK010000047.1:0-10901 GCA_964251455.1 uncultured Enterovirga sp. | reverse complement strand
GTTCAGCACCATGCCGATCGCGGCCACGACGATCACGGTCACGCCCGCGACGGGTTCGGGTTCCGCGAGCCGGCGCAGCGCCTCCCAGGACAGCGCCCCGACGGCGACGAGCAGGAACACGGCGTTGAACATCGCGGCCAGGATCGACGAGCCGCGCAGGCCGTAGGTGAACCGGGAGCTCGGCGGCTTCGCGGCCAGCCTCGTCGCGGCCCAGGCGACGACGAGGCCGAGGACGTCGGACAGGTTGTGGCCGGCATCGGCCATGAGGGCGACCGAATTCGACAGGTAGCCGTAGACGCCCTGAAGGACGACGATCGCGACATTCAGCGTGATGCCGATCGCAAACGCGCGCCCGAAGCTCGCCGGCGCGTGAACATGGCCGAGCCCGCCATGATGGTGATCGTGGCTATGCCCGTGGTCGTGACCACAGGCGGCATGGTCGTCGTGTTTGTGCCTCTCAGCCATGGAGGTCTCCATCGAGCCATGCGGCGAGGTCGGCGATGGAGCCCAGGATGTGGTCGGCGTGCGGCTCGACATCCGCGCGAGCCGCCTCGCGGAGCGGCCCGGTCAGCACGGCAACCGCGACCACGCCGGCTGCCCGGGCTGCGATGAGGTCGTGGGTGGAATCGCCGATCAATGCCACCTCGGACGGGTCGAGGCCGTGATGCTCCACGAAGGCCGTGACCATGCCAGGGTCGGGCTTGCCGCCGAACCCGGAATCGTAGCCGGCGACGAAGCTCATCATCTCCGTCAGCCCCAGGGCGTCGGCCTGCGCGTGAGCGGACGCCTCGGCATCGTTCGTCGCGATCCCGAGATGAAGGCCGCGCCCGATCAGTTCCGCGAGGATGGTTGCCGGCTCGCCGATCGGCGCGAGATGGCGAAGCCCGCCGAGCCGGAACAGGTCGTCCATCTGGCCGTAAAGCGCCTCCCCGGGCTCGCGGCCGAGCGCCTCCGCCCAGAGCGGTCCGTAATGCGCGGAGGACCCGGCGATGAGCGGCGAGGTCGGACGGAAGCGGCGTTCGTCCTCCAGGTATTCACTGACGAGCATCAGCCGCTCGAGGCGGCCGCGGTCGCCCGCGGCCAGCTCGGTCATCACCTCGTAGGCCGCAGGACCCCAGGTCCCGTCGAAGTCGATGAGGGTGCCGTCCTTGTCGAACAGCAGGGCCTTGAGCCCAGCCGGTGCGGATTGAGTGGTCAAGGTGGAAATCAGGCCGCTACCTTCTCGACATCCAGGGTGATGCCGGTCGCCGTGCTGCGCGGGCGCGCCACGATGCGGTCGTTCGGACCCATAACGCCGAGCGGCACGTCACGGTCCGGCAGCACGACCGTCGCGCTCTTGTTGAGGAACACGATCACCTGCCGGCCCTGCTGGATCCCGGCCGCCGACCAGCTCTTGAGCTGCCCGTAGAACGGCTCCCGCCGCCAAGCCCCGGGTGCGCCGGGATCCACTTGCACCATGAGGAACCGCGTCGTCGGATCGACCGAGAGCACGAGCTTCGAACGCTCGGGCTTCCACTCCGGGCCGAGCCACGTCTGGGTCATCCACATGCAGTGGAAGGATCGGCAATGCTGCGGCCGGGTCTCGTGGATGCCGCAGCCACGCCCCGGCAGGCAGTGCCGGCACCAGGTTCCCGCCAGCTTCTCGACGGCAGGAACGTCATAGACCTTGCAGCACAGCGTGCACGAGCCGCAATCGCGGCCCGGTGCGGGCGTCGAGGCGAAATCGGCGGCGTCGAGCATGGTCCGCTTCTACCCGACGCGGCGGACCCGGTCGAGGCGGCGATCAGGCACGTCCGGCCCGTTCGGACGGAAGGCGCGACAGCGACGCGACGGCTCCGGCGAGCGCCAGACAAGCGCCGACCGCGAGCGAAACCGTCGCGCCCTGCGTCGGGCTGAAGGCCAGGAGGATCGCGACAAGTGTCGCGCCGAGAGTCTGGCCGGTCAGCCGTGCGGTGGCCAGCATACCCCCGGCCGCACCGCTGCGAGCGCGCGGGGCCGCCGCGATCATGGTCCGGTTGTTCGGCGCCTGGAACAGCCCGAAACCGATGCCGCACACGACCATGCGCCACCCGATATCGAGGCTGGCCGCAGAGGGCGGCATGAAGGCCAGGAGCGCGAGCCCGATCGCCAGGATGACGAGCCCAGCGCCGCCCAGGATCGCGGTCGGGTAGCGGTCAGACAGACGCCCGGCGAGCGGCCCGACAAACGCGATCGCGATCGGCCAGGGCGTGAGCAGCAGGCCGGTCTCGACTGCGCTCCGTCCGAGCGCGCCCTCGAAATAGAAGGGCAGCGACACGAGCGCGAGCATCTGGGCGCAGAAGGAACAGATAGAGGTCGCGACCGACAGGCCGAAGATCGGGATGCGCAGGAGGTCGAGCGGCAGAAGCGGATGCGTTCGATTGAGTTCACGCATGGCGAGCGCGGCAGCCGCCGCGAATCCGCCAACGAGCACCCCTGCCCCGAGCAGCAGGTTGCCCGACCGGGTGACGAGGTCGATTCCCGAGATGATCAGCCCGAAGGCAAGCGCATTCAGGGTAGCGCTGAGGAAGTCGAAACGTCGTGCCGTCGTGACCGTGCGTGGCAAGGCCTTCAGGGCCGTCGCGAAGGTCAAGATCCCGATGGGGACATTGATGGCGAAGAGCCATTGCCAGGAAGCGGTTGCCAGAATTCCTGACGCCACCGTCGGTCCGATCGCGGACGCGAACGACACGATGAAGGCGTTGAGCCCGATCCCGCGCCCGAGAAGCCGGGTCGGGTAGGTGAAGCGGACGAGGGCGGCATTGATGGCCATGATGCCGGCCCCGCCGAACCCCTGCAGCACACGCGCAAGCGTCAGCTCGACCAACGTGGACGACAGGGCACAGGCGAGCGATGCGAGCGTGAAGAGGGCAAGCCCGATCAGATAGACCCGCGCATAGCCGATGATCTCACCGAGCGAGGCGAACGGCAGGAGCGAAACGACGACCGCCAGTTGGTAGGCGTTGACGATCCAGATCGCGTCCGCATTGTCGACCTGGAACTCCCGCGCGATTGTCGGGAGCGCAACATTGGCGACCGCCCCGTCCAGGACCGCCATCGTAATGGCGAGCCCGATGACGGCGATGGACCAGTACCGCTGCGGGATCGGCAGCCCGTCTTCCGGATCAACCGTCTCCGCCACTGCCGCCCCATGCCGTTCCCGATGCCGCGTTAACGCACGGCGCTGGAATTGGGGCAATTGCCGGTCAAGGCTGGGCTCCGGGCGGGATTAGCTCAAGGAACCATCTCGCGCTCGCGCGGCCGGCGCGCTCCGCGTCAAGGCTTTCGCAAGCGCCTCAGCGCACGATCACCTTCGTGCCGACCGGCACGCGGTTGTAGAGCTCCGCCACATCCATGTTGCGCATGCGGATGCAGCCGGAGGACACCGCCTGGCCGATCTTCTCCGGCTCGTTGGTGCCGTGAATGCGATAGAGCGTGTCCTTCCCGTTCTGGTGCAGGTAGAGCGCGCGGGCGCCGAGCGGCGAGTTCGGTCCGCCGTCGACGGCGTGCACGTGCGGCCAGCGGATCTTCATCTCGGCCGGCGGGTTCCAGGCAGGCCACTCGGCCTTGCGGGCGACTTCGGCCGTGCCGCTCCAGCCGAATGCCTCATCGCCGACGGAGACGCCGTAGCGGACGGCCTTCTTGCCCGGGAGCACGTAGTAGAGCTGGCGCTGCTTCGTCTCGACGACGATCGTGCCGGGCTGCTCGCCCGTTGGATCCGTGATCTCGTAGCGGGCGAAATGCGGATCGATCTCGGCCTGCGGCACCATCGCCATGTACTTGGCGTCGAGCGCGGACACCTGCGGGTCCGGCACGGTCGAGAAGCACCCGCCGAGAAGAAGTGTTCCGGCGAGCGTCATCGCCAGAACCGGTCCCGTCATACGCATGTGTCGCCCCCAGCCCGTCCACCTAGGCGTGACAGGGCTTCATTAACCACGAGATAAGTCGATACCGCGCAATCGCGGCAGGACTGGCGCGAATGCGGCGCTGCAGCAGGTTCTCCGGGGGGTGTTGCAGGAGCGTCACATTCCGGATTGTGGACAGTGTCTTCCCCGGCTGCGAGTGTCGGCGGAACCCTGGACGGCCCGATGACCACACTCCTTCTGCACCATCCCTCGACACTTGAGCACAAGACGCCGACGGGTCATCCCGAGCGGCCGGACCGGATCAGGGCGGTTGAGAAGGCGCTGGCCGCGGAGGCGTTCTCGACGCTCGACCGGCGGCTGGCCGAACGGGCCGATACCGACACGATCGCGCTGGCGCATCCCCGCGCCTATGTCGAGGCGATCGAGGAGGCCGCGCCGGAGACGGGGCTCGTCGGGATCGATTCCGACACCGTGATGTCGCCAGGCACGCTGGAAGCGATCCAGCGCGGGGTCGGTGCGGCCGTGCAGGGCGTCGATGCCGTGATGACCGGCCAAGCCGCGAATGCGTTCTCGGCGATGCGCCCCCCGGGCCACCATGCCGAGCGGACGAAAGCGATGGGCTTCTGCTTCTTCAACAACGCCGCCGTGGCGGCGCGGCATGCGCAGGCGAAGCATGGGGCCGAGCGGGTCGCGATCATCGATTGGGACGTCCACCACGGCAACGGCAGCCAGGACATCTTCTGGGCGGACAAGAGCGTCCTGTACGCCTCCACTCACCAAATGCCGCTCTATCCAGGCACCGGCGAACTCTCCGAGCGCGGCGACTTCGATACGATCGTCAACGCGCCGCTGCGGCCGGGCTCGGACGGCGAGGTGTTCCGGGAGGCGTTCAAGCATCGGATCATGCCCCGGCTAGAGGCGTTCCGGCCGGACCTCGTCATCATCTCGGCTGGGTTCGACGCGCATTGGCGGGATCCGCTGGCCAATCTCCGGCTCGAAGCGGAGGATTTCGCCTGGGCGACCCGCACGCTGATGGAGTTCGCCGGCCGCCATTGCGGCGGCAGGATCGTGTCGCTGCTCGAGGGCGGCTACGACCTTCAGGGTCTCTCCGAATCGGTGACGGCCCATGTCACGACGCTGATGGAGGTGTGAGCCGCTCCGCCATGAAACGCCGCAAGGCCGGGATGTCGAGCGAAGGAGCGCGCCAGGCCACGTAGCCGTCCGGCCGGATCAGGTAGAGCGCCTGCCTGCGCCCGGCCTCGAGCCCGTAGGCCTTGAACACGGCGCCGTTCTCCGCCTGGACCAGGCGCGGGTCCCGCCCGACGAGCGAATGCGCGACGAGATGTGTCCGAAGATCGAAGCCCGCCTCACTGCGCAACGCCGCGAGCTCGGACGAGAGTGCGCCGACATGCTCCTCGGTCAACGGCTCGCGCGAAAGCGCCAGGACGTGGAAATGGTATCCTCCGATCAGGTCGAAGACCCGACAGCAATGCGAAACCGGAGCATCGGGAGCCCTGTGCCCGGCGGCTGGACCCTGGCCCCAATCCGCCGTGGCGGCCGCAGCAGCCCCGCCCTCAGGGTACCGGATTCCGAGTTCCGAGATGAAGTGGAACGCGCGGGCCCGTGCCATACCGCTGCGCGCCACCGTCGCCCCGAGAGCGGGAATCAGCGCGTCCCTCAGACCCGCAAGCCACCCGTTCTGCGAGGTCGCGACGGAGAACATCCGGTCGGTCGCGGACAAGACCCGTTCGCCGACCGGCCGGCGTTCCGAATCGTAGCTGTCGAGCAGGCCGTCCGGCGCGCCGCTCCTCAGCACCAGAGCCAGTTTCCAGGCGAGGTTCGCAGCGTCCTGCAGGCCGGTGTTCATGCCCTGCCCGCCGGCCGGACTGTGGATGTGAGCGGCATCCCCGGCCACGAAGGCCCGCCCGACCCGGTAGCGGTTCACGCCCCGGTGATGAACGCGGTAGCGCGACGTCCAGACCGGATTGCTCAGCCTGACCTCGCTGTTCACGGCGCGCCTAAACGCCTGCTCGACCTCGAAAAGGGGAAGCTCCGCGGCACCCTCTGACCCGATCCGTGCCTCGCCGACGCCTGCCGGCGCCGTGGTGATGACCCTGGCATAATCGCGGCCGCGCATCGGGACATAGATGCCGAAGGCGTCGCCGTTGAGAAACAGCTTGAAGCGGGAATAGTCGAGCGCCCACTCCACCCGGCAATCCGCAAGGAGGAAGGTTTGCGCGTAGGGCGCTCCCTCGAAGGTCAGGCCGAGGCGCTTGCGTACGATGCTGTGCGCCCCGTCGGCGCCGATCACATAGGCCGCGCGTACCTCCTCGTCGCCGCCTAACGCCGAGCGCAACGTGACGACGGCGGCGTCCTCGAACTCCGCCAGCCCGACCGCTTCCGTCCCGCGCTCCACCGCGATCCCCTGCTCGCGCAGCGCGCCGGTCAGGATCTCCTCCGTCTCGGATTGCGGCAGGATGAGGAGGGTCGGAAACGGCGTGTCCTCCCGCCCGATATCGTCGAAGTCGAAGCCGGCAGCCGCCTTCCCGCCGACAAAGACCTGGGCTCCAGCCGCGAGCAGGCCGCGATCGAGGAAGGCGTCCGCGAGGCCGAGGCTCTGCAGCAGCTCGAGCGTACGGGCCTGGATGCCGAACGCGCGCGATTCCTTGGCTGCGCTCGGGCTCTTGTCGACGATCCGGACCGAGATGCCGGACCGGGCAAGCAGCAGCGCCGCCATCAGGCCCGTCGGCCCGGCGCCAATGATCGCGATTTGAGTATCGAGGTGACCCGCGTCCCGAACGTCCTGCGCCATGGTCACCGTCCTTGATGTGACTGCCCGGCCAGTCTGGTCACCGGGAGGCATCTAATTCAGTGTAAACGCCTCGTGCACGGCGGATTGCACCGCCCCGCCCGTTACGGCGCCGCCGCCCGCGACGTAGATCCAATCGCCGATCAGGACGGCGGCCACCGCATGGCGCGGGGTCGGCATCGGTGCATGGCTCTGCCACGTATCCGTTTTCGGATCGTAGCTCTCCATCTGCCCATAGACCTTGGCCTGGGTGATGCGGCCGCGATCGACGATCCCTGCCTCTCCGCCCATCGCGAAGTACCGGTCGCCGTAGAGAACCAGTCCGTGGCCCGAGCGGCTTGTCGGCATCGGCGCGCGTTCCTCCCAGGTGTCGCGGTCGGGCAGGTACACGTGGTGCAGCGCCGTGTTGTATTCGAACGTGTTGAAGCGTCCGCCGATGATGTGGATCCGGTTAGCGTGCGCCACCGAGCCGACATGGTCCCGCGCACCGGGCAGCGGCTTCAGGACCGACCAGGTGTCGGAAACCGGGTCGTAGGCTTCGTGCCAGCCGACGCTCGCACGCTCCTGAGTCGGGTTGGAGGCGCCGCCAATCAGGTGAATGCGCCCGTTCAGCGCGACGGCGGCACCGGCGCCACGCGGCCGCGGCAGAGGCGCGATGCGCATCCAGCGATCCTCGGCGACGTCATACGCGTACGCGTTCGGATCGGCGTTGCGGTTCTGCTCCGTGAAGCCGCCAAGCGCGTAGATCCGGCCCGCATCGGCCACGACGGCGACGTGGTTCGCTCCGCGCGGGAGGGGTGCTGCGTTGAGCCAGCGATCACGATCAGGATCGTACACGTGGTGATAGGGCCGATCCACGCGGCCTTCGCCATAGCCCCCGATCACATGCATCCGGCCGGCCCACACGGTCGACCATGCCATCTCGCTCCTCGGTATCGGCATCGCGGCGCGCGTGGCCCAGCGCCCGGGCGCTCCGGGGGGCGCAGGGCTCTCGATGACGCGCTGCGCTTCCTGCTCACCGGTCAGATGATGAGGAGCCCCGCCCTGAAGCGACGTGAAGGGGGCGGACGACGGGGCGGCCTCGGGCAAGGCCGGGGCGCCGTGGCCGGCATGCTGGGCGAAGGCCGTTGGACCGGCGAGGCCGGCGGCTGCAGCTCCGAGGAGGATCGTGCGACGGTGCATAGGCGCTCCCGTGTCTAGACCGGCTCCGACCCGACGATTTCGATGCCGAAGCCGGACAGGCCGACATAGGACCGCGACCCGGTGGCGAGATTGCGGATGGAGGTGACGCCAAGATCGCGCAGGATCTGCGCACCGACACCGATCTCGCGCCACAGCCGCGTACGCTGGGCGTCGGAATCCTCCTGCTCCTCGGAAAAGGAGTTGAGCGGGACCCCTGCCGTGCCGTCGCGAAGATACACGAGCACGCCCCTGCCCTCGCGCGCGAAGCGCTCGAGTGAGGCGCGGATGGTCTGGCCGCCGCCGAGGACGTCGGTCAGCACGTTTGCGCGATGCAGCCGGGCCAGGATGTTCTGGCCGTCGCCGACGCGGCCGAGCACGAACGCGTAATGCTGCACGGCGTCGAACGGCGTCGAATAGGCGTAGCCGGTGAGCTGGCCGTGCTCCGTGCGGACGGGGAACGTGCCCAGCCGTTCGACGAGCTTTTCGCGCGCCTGGCGATACGAGATGAGGTCGTCGACCGAGATGCGCTTCAGCCCATGTGTCGCCGCGAACGCCGCGATCTGCTCGCCCTTCATGACGGTGCCGTCATCGTTCGCGAGTTCGCAGATCACGCCGACCTCAGGCAGGCCGGCGAGCCGACAGAGGTCGACCGCGGCCTCCGTGTGGCCGGACCGCATGAGCACGCCGCCGTCGCGTGCGATCAGCGGGAAGACGTGGCCCGGCCGGACGAAATCGGCCGACCCCATGTTGCCGTTCGCCAGCGCCCGCACGGTGTTGGTGCGCTGCTCGGCCGATATACCGGTGGTCAGACCGTGCTTCACGTCGACCGTCACCGTGAAGGCGGTGCCGAGCGGCGCGTCGTTGGATGCCACCATCGGATCGAGCCGAAGCCGGCGCGCCTCGGACGAGGTCAGCGGCGCGCAGACGATCCCGCAGGTGTTGCGGATGATGAAGGCCATCTTCTCCGGCGTGCAGAGCGATGCCGCGACGACGAGGTCGCCCTCGTTCTCGCGATCGTCGTCGTCCGTGACGATGACGATCTCCCCGCGGGCAAAGGCCTCGACGGCTTCGGTGACGGTGTTGGGCATGGAGGTGCGTTTCGTTCGGGGACCAGACGGTCCTGAGAATGAGCCGGCTCAGCCGATCTGGCCGCGGTGCCTGAGATAATGGTCCGCGAGCACGCAGGCCAGCATCGCCTCTCCGACCGGGACAGCCCGGATGCCAACGCATGGGTCGTGGCGGCCCTTGGTGATGATGTCGGCGGCGGCACCCGAGCGGCTGATCGTGGCGCGGGATTTCAGGATCGAGGAGGTCGGCTTCACGGCGAAGCGGGCGACGATCGGCTGGCCGGTCGAGATGCCACCCAGGATGCCTCCGGCGTGGTTGGACAGGAAAACGGGTGCCTCGGCGTTGCCGGGCCGCATCTCGTCCGCGTTGTCCTCCCCACGCAGTTCCGCGGACGCGAAGCCGTCGCCGATCTCGACGCCCTTGACGGCGTTGATCGACATGAGGGCGGCCGCAAGCTCCGCGTCGAGCTTGGCATAGACGGGAGCGCCAAGCCCGACCGGCACGCCCTCCGCCCACAGCTCCACGACGGCACCGATGGAAGATCCGTCCTTGCGGATGCCGTCGAGGTAATCGGCCCAGATCTCCGCCATTGTCGGATCGGGGCAGAAGAGCGGGTTGCGGGGCACCTCGTCCCAGTCCCAGCGCGCGCGATCGACGGCATGCGGGCCGATCTTCACCACGGCTCCGCGGATTGCGACACCCGGCAGGACCTTGCGGGCGATCGCGCCGGCCGCGACCCGGGCCGCCGTCTCACGTGCCGATGCGCGCCCACCGCCGCGGTAGTCGCGGATGCCGTATTTCGCATCGTACGTGTAGTCGGCGTGGCCGGGCCGGTAGGTCTCCTTGATCTCCCCGTAATCCTTGGAGCGCTGGTCGACATTCTCGATCACGAGCGCAATGGGCGTGCCGGTGGTCACCTGGCGGCCGGTGCGCTCGTCCGTGAACACGCCGGACAGGATCTTCACCTCGTCCGGCTCGCGCCGCTGCGTCGTGAAGCGGGATTGCCCCGGCCGGCGCCGGTCGAGCTCGGCCTGTATCTCGGCGGCCTCGAGCGGGATCAAGGGCGGGCAGCCGTCGACGACGCAGCCGAGCGCTGGCCCGTGGCTCTCGCCGAAGGTCGTGACCCGGAACAGGTGGCCGAAGGTATTGTGAGACATGGCCCGCCGGCTTTAGCGCATGACGGGCCGAAGTGGGAGCCAGCCTGGCCTTGAGGCTCAGGGCTGGCCGGGCGCCTTGGGAGCAGCCGGCACCGGGCCGGGCGTGCCGGGAACCGCATTCGAAACGCCGGGGGCCGGCCCGGTTGTTGGGATCGGCCGAGGCATCGCGCGGCGCGCGATCCGACAGCGCTTGATGAAGCGCTGGCGCGCGAGACCCGAGAGTTTCCTGCCTATCGCGAGTTCGCGGCACCGGCCGGGTCGAGCATAGATCCCGCTCTGAGCCGCCGCGCTCGGAATGCGGGCACGCGTACCTGCGGCGACCGGGGCTGCCTCAGGAGCGGCGCCCGGAGCCGGCTGAGCGAGCACGCCGACCGGCGCGGCCACCGAAAGCACGCCGGCGAGGGATGCCGCCAGGATCAATGTCCTCATCATCACCATCCTCCAGCCCCCAAAGGTCCGAACGCGGGACCGATAGCCCATTCAACGACGCGCCTACCGTCAGGCCGCGAGCCTCGGCCGCTCCGGCTCGTGCAACACGGGCACCGCCGGCGCGCCGCCCCATTCCGAGTGACCCGGAATGGACTCGCCGCGCATCACGATCGTCAACGGCCCGAGCTGCGCATAGTCCCCGACCTTCGTGTCGTAGAGAACCGTCGTGTTCGATCCGACCGAGACGCCGCGCCCGAGTTCGATGGTGCCAACCTTCATGATCCGATCCTCGTAGAGGTGGGTCTGAAGCACCGCATGGTCGTTCAACGCGCAGAAATCGCCGACGGTGACGCAGTCGAACTCGGTGAAGTC
>CAXUKK010000046.1:0-11004 GCA_964251455.1 uncultured Enterovirga sp. | reverse complement strand
CGCGCGGCGTGCCGCAGATCGAGGTGACGTTCGACATCGACGCCAACGGCATCGTCAACGTCTCTGCGAAGGACAAGGCGACGAGCAAGGAGCAGGCGATCCGCATCCAGGCGTCCGGCGGCCTCTCGGAAGGCGACATCCAGAAGATGGTCAAGGACGCGGAGAGCCACGCCGCCGAGGACAAGAAGCGTCGTGAACTCGTCGAGGCGCGCAACCAGGGCGAGGCCATGATCCACGCGACCGAGAAGTCGGTCGCCGAACATGGCGACAAGGTCGAGGCTGCGGAGAAGTCCGCGATCGAGTCCGCCATGGAAGCGCTTCGCACTGCCGTGACAGGAGAGGATGTCGAGGCAATCAAGGCCCGCACCAACGACCTGATGCAGGCCTCGATGAAGCTCGGAGAGGCCATGTACAAGGCCTCCCAGACCGAGGCGGCCGGCGAGGCTGCAAACGAGCCCGGGACCGGTGCTCCGAAGAAGGACGACGTGGTTGACGCCGACTTCCAGGACGTCGAGGAAGACAAGAAGAAGCGGGCTTAATCGCCTTTCGGAGCTGCCGTTCCGGCTGGGTCTATGCCCGGCTGGTTCCTTCGGGATTTCGGCAGCATGACGTAGATGGCCGGGCCGTTCCTCGGGTATACCCGATGACCGGTCCGGCCATGGCGTATTGAGGGGTCACAGCGGCGACCGATGTCCAAGCGCGACTATTACGAGGTGCTGGGTGCGTCCCGCACCGCCACCGAGGTCGAGCTCAAGTCGACCTTCCGCAAGCTCGCCATGAAGTTTCACCCGGACAAGAATCCGGGCGACGCCGAGGCCGAGGTCAAGTTCAAGGAAATCAACGAGGCCTACCAGGTCCTGTCCGACGCCCAGAAGCGTGCGGCCTATGATCGGTTCGGCCATGCCGCCTTCCAGAACGGCGGCGGTGGAGGACCGGGGAGCCCGGGTTTCGGCGCTGATTTCGGCGACGTCATGTCGGACATCTTCGACACGTTCTTCGGCGGCGCCCGCCCCGGAAGTGGCGGTGGCGGCGGGGGTGGTGCACCGGGCCGCGAGCGCGGCGCCGATATGCGCTACAATCTCGAGGTCGCGCTCGAGGAGGCGTATGCGGGCAACACGGCTTCCATCACCATCCCGACCTCTGTCTCATGCGAGGTCTGCTCGGGGACGGGCGCCAAGGCCGGCTCCAAGCCGCGCACCTGCCCGACCTGCGCCGGGGCAGGGCGCGTCCGTGCCGCCCAGGGCTTCTTCTCCATCGAGCGCACCTGCCCGAATTGCCACGGCCGCGGCGAGGTCATCGACGACCCGTGCCCGAATTGCGGCGGCGCCGGTCGCGTCACGCGCGAGCGCACGCTCACCGTCAACGTACCGGCGGGCGTGGAAGACGGCACCCGCATCAGGCTTGCGGGAGAGGGTGAGGCCGGCATGCGGGGCGGTCCGGCCGGCGACCTCTATATCTTCCTGTCGATTAAGCCGCATCCGTTCTTTCAGCGCGACGGGGCGGACCTGTTCTGCCAGGTGCCGATCTCGCTCGTGACGGCGGCGCTGGGTGGCGAGTTCACAGTGCCGACGCTCGACGGCCTTGATGCACGGGTCAAGGTTCCAGAGGGGACCCAGTCGGGCAAGCAGTTCAGGCTGCGAGCAAAGGGCATGACGGTGCTCCGCTCGCGCGACGTCGGCGACCTCTACATCCAGGTTGCGGTCGAGACGCCGCAGAACCTCACACGCCGACAGCGCGAGCTCCTCGCTGAGTTCGAACGCGAATCGTCGGGCGACACGCACCCCGAAAGCAGTGGATTTTTCGCCCGAGTGCGTGATTTCTTCGACGGTATCGGTGGATCAAGTCGCGCATAATAGCATTGTGGTAGCTGACTCGGTTCGACCGGGTCTGGGGGGCGTGTCGTTGCTTCAACTTTCGCAGAAAAAGGCGCCGCGTAAGCGTCTCTTTGGCCGGGAGCGTTTCGAGGACGAGGCCCGGTTTCTGCGATCCTGGATCGAGCGCCCGCTGCTGACAGGGGCGGTCGCGCCGTCGAGCAAGTATCTTGCCCAGGCAATGGCGTCCTATGTCGATCCGCGTGTCCCCGGCCCTGTGGTTGAACTCGGGCCCGGCACCGGCCCTGTCACGGACGCCCTCGTGCGCCGCGGGATCGAGCAGGAGCGTCTCGTTCTCGTCGAGTTCAACCCGGAATTCGCGCAGCTTCTGAAGCGTCGATTCCCGAGGGCGGCGATCGTGTGCGGTGATGCGTACGATGTTCGGGACGCCCTGGCCGATGTCGTAACCGAGCCATGCGCCGGTTTCATCTCAAGCCTGCCGCTTTTCACGAAGCCGATGCCTCAACGCGTCGAGCTGCTCTCCGCGGCTCACGGGCTGTCGCGGCCCGGAGCTCCGTTCGTCCAGTTCACCTATGCGGTCGTGCCGCCGATACCTGCGCGCTCGTCGCACTACACCGCACACGGCTCCGAGCGGATCTGGCGCAACGTCCCGCCGGCACGCGTATGGGTGTACCGAAGCCGCTGATCGCGTACCCTGCCTTCTATTTGCGCAGGCCTGTTAGGCGAGCATCAACCCTGGTCTTTGATCCTCCGGCACCTGATCTTGGGATGCCGGGCGCATGACCGACAAAGCAGACCAACTTCGCCCGGAACGGATCATCGAGCTTTCGGAGCGCCTGAGCCGTGTCGCGGGCGAGAAGATTGGCGAGATCGCTGCCGTCAACCGTATGGCGAAGATGCTGGCCATCAACGCGATGGTCGTTGCGGCGCGAGCGGGCGAGGCGGGAAAGAGCTTCGGGATCGTGGCCGACGAGTTCAAGCGCATCTCGACCGAGATCGACCACGTCGCGTCGGCACTCGAGCACGAGGTCAAGGCCGATCTGAACGAGCTTACTGAAATCGGCGGTGCGATTCTGGGCCAGCTTCGCGGCTCCCGCCTGGCCGACCTCGCCCTGAACGCGATCGAGATCATAGACCGCAATCTCTACGAGCGGACCTGTGACGTGCGTTGGTGGGCAACAGATTCGGCGCTCGTCGCCTGCGCTCGGGAGGGGAAGGGCGAGGCCGCCCGCTTTGCGTCGCAGCGCCTGAAGGTCATCCTGGACGCCTACACGGTCTATCTCGACCTGTGGATCTGCGACCTTCAGGGCCGCGTTCTCGCGACTGGCCGGCCTGGCAAATACCCGGGAGCCGCGAAGGTGTCGGTCGCGGGCATGGATTGGTTCACCGCGGCCTTGCGGACGAAGTCCGGGGACGACTTCACGGCGGCTGACGTCCGGCGCATGGATGCGCTCGGAGGGGCGCCCGTTGCCACCTATGCGGCCGCGATCCGTGAAGGCGGCCGGGCCGACGGACCGGTCATCGGCGTCCTCGGCATCCATTTCGACTGGAGTACGCAGGCGCAGGTGGTGGTCGAGAACGTGCGGTTGACCAGCGAGGAGAAGGCCTGCACCCGCGTGCTTATCCTCGACCAGAGCATGCGCGTCCTCGCATCCTCCGACGGTCGCGGCATCCTCGACGAGACGCTGAGGCTCAAGCGCCCGTCCGGCGAGATGGGCAGCTACGCCGAGGGTGACGTAACGGTGGGTTATGCGCTCACGCCCGGCTACGAGACCTACAAGGGCATGGGCTGGTACGGCTGCATCGTCCAGGATCGGAAGGGCAGCGTGCGACAGGCTCTGGCAGCGCCGAAGTTGGCGGCCTAGGCGCTCACCAGACGCGGTTCACGCCGAACTTGTCGAACGCCGCCTCGTTCGACACCAGTGTGAGGTTCTCCAACAATCCCTGCGCAATCAGCATGCGATCGAAAGGGTCCTTGTGGACGCCCCTGAGGCTGCCTGCGAGATGACCGTGACGGATCGTGATGGGTAACGGCTCGAGTGCCTCTTCCTTGATGATGTCCTCGAAGTCGTGCGCGAGCCGTTCCGCGTCGGGGAGCTTGCCGAGCCGGTGCTTCGTGGTGACCTCCCACGCTGTTGCAGCGCTCACGAAAGTCACCTCCGCTGCCTGGGTGATGGCCACCCGAGCTGCTGTCGAGAGCTGAGGCGAGCCCCCGATCAGCCAGATCAAAGCGTGAGTGTCGAGCAGCAGCCTCAAATTTCGCCCCACGCTTCCAATTCAGCGTCGGGTAGCGGTTCGAAGAAGCGCTCGTCGATCGAAACAAGTCCCTTCATCGATCCGAAGACGGGCCGCTTCCGCGGCGCTACAGCCTCAAGCTTCGCAACCGGCTTGCCGCGACGCGTGATGATGACAGAGCCACCTGCCTCGACCTCCGCGAGGAGGCGGGACAGGTGCGTCTTGGCCTCATGCACCGTAGCCTCGCGCGGTCCCGTGATCGACGCCGTGGGGGGTACCTCGACCTTCCGCCGTGTCGCTGTTGCGGCCATGGGAGCCTCCTGTTAGTCAACAAGGTAGTCAACAGCAGGGTGCCGGGCAAGGTCCCGGCAGGGAGGTCGCGATGTCGAAGGGGTATTGGATCGCTCGGGTCGATGTGCACGACGCCGAAAGCTACAAGGATTATGCATCCTCGAACGGCGTGGCGTTCGCCAAGTTCGGCGGCCGGTTTGTGGTGCGGGCCGGCAAGTTCGAGTCGCTGGCGGGGACTAGCCGTGGTCGGAATGTCGTGATCGAGTTCCCGACCTACCAGGCTGCGCTCGATTGCTGGCATTCTGCCGAATACCAGGCCGCGAAGGCCAAGCAGAAGGGCGGGGCCGAGATGGACGTCATCGTCATCGAGGGCTACGACGGGCCACAGCCTGGAGCCTGAGCTGATCGCATGAACGAGATGCGGATCGCTGTCGTCGGGGCCGCCGGCCGGATGGGCCGGATGCTCGCGCGCGCCGTCGAAGAGGATTCCGGCTGCCGGCTCGCTGGCGCGGTGGAGCGACCAGGCTCTCTGGCGCTTGGCGAGGATGTCGGGCTGCTTGTCGGGCTCGGGCGGCTTGGCGTCAGGATCACGGACGACCCGATCGCTGCATTCAAGTCCGTCGACGCCGTTCTCGACTTCACCGCCCCCGCCGCGAGCCGGCTGTTCGCGCAAGCAGCGGCGCAGAGGGGCCTCGTCCATGTCGTCGGCACGACCGGCCTGTCCAGCGACGACCTGCAGACGCTGCGCACCGCTTCGGAGCAGGCGCGCATCGTCCAGTCCGGCAACATGTCGCTCGGAGTGAACCTCCTCGCGGGGCTTGTCCGCAAGGTCGCCCGTACGCTCGGAACGGACTGGGACATCGAGGTTCTCGAGATGCACCACCGGATGAAGGTCGACGCTCCCTCCGGGACCGCGATGCTGCTCGGTGAGGCGGCTGCCGAGGGCAGGGCGGTGGCCCTTAAGGAGCGGTCGGTTCGCGTGCGTGACGGGCATACGGGCCCCCGCACCGAGGGAGATATCGGCTTTGCCACGCTGCGCGGCGGTACCGTCGTCGGCGAACACAGCGTTATCTTCGCGGGAGCCGGCGAGCGGATCGAGCTTTCGCACCGTGCCGAGGACCGGGCGCTGTTCGCTCGTGGGGCGGTGAAGGCGGCTTTGTGGGCGCGCGACAAGGCGCCTGGCTTCTACACGATGGCGGACGTACTCGGCCTGGACGACCTTTGAGCGACGCCGTCCCGGGCCAGGCAAGCGCTGCCGGAGGCACGCCCTGCCTGTCCCTTGGACCTGGCCTTCGCTACGCCCCGGGCTACCTCGACGCTGCAGGGCAGGGTCGCCTGCTCGCCGCGATCCGGGAGGTCATGCGGATCGCGCCGCCTTTCACGCCGCGGATGCCACGCACCGGCAGGGCCTTTTCCGTCCAGATGACGAATTGCGGACCGCTCGGCTGGGTATCCGACGTGGACGGCTACCGCTATCAGCCAACCCACCCGGACACCGGCCAACCCTGGCCCGCGATCCCGGACATGCTCCTCGACGCATGGCGCGACCTCGCCGGCTTTCCGCATCCGCCGCAGGCCTGTCTCGTCAACCTTTATGGGCCTGAGGCCCGAATGGGTCTGCATCAGGACCGGGACGAGCAGGAATTCGGGGCGCCCGTCGTCTCGCTGTCCCTCGGCGCGACGGCGCTGTTCCGGATCGGTGGCCTGAACCGACGCGACAGGACCCGTTCGCTCCGGCTGGGCTCGGGCGACGCCTTCGTGTTCGGCGGCCCCGCGCGGCTCGTCTTCCACGGAATCGATCGAGTTATCCCAGGATCATCGGAGCTGTTGGACGGCGGCGGCCGGATCAACCTGACCTTGCGACGGGTTGATCCCGGTCCAGGCGTGTCCATGTGAGGTCACGTTAACGCCCATTTTCGGCGCTCCACCCATCTCTGGTCCAACGCTAGCGAGCGACAATGCTCCGTCTCACGACAACCCTTCTGGCGCTCGTCGCCGCCGCGGCGGCTTTCGCCGCCGAGCCGGTCTTCCCGCCCGGCTCCCGCATCGGCCTTGTTCCACCACAGAGCATGAAGCTGGCACGTGGCATAGCGGGCTTTCAGGATCCTGCGACCGGGGCCGCGATCGTCACGATGGAGATGCCGGCTGAAGCGTTCCAGAGCGTCGCGGCCGGCTTTGGAGACCAGGCGCTGAAGAGCCAGGGCTTCGCGCTGAAGTCGCGCGACAAGGTGATGATCGGCAAGTTGGAGGGGACACTCGTCTCAGGCGAGCAGACGGAGAACGGGCGCAATGTCCCGAAATCCGTCCTTCTGACTGGCGACGGAACGCTGACCGCGCTTGTGATCGCGCAACTGCCTATTGGAGCCACGCAGGCCGCGCGGGACCAGGTGAACGCAGCACTGAAGACCGTAGCGCTACGCGCACCGCTCACGACGGAGCAGCAGGTCGCTGCCCTGCCGTTCACGCTCGCCGATCCTGCCGGTTTTCGTCCCGTGCGGGCCATTGCCGGGAACGCCCTCCTGATGACGGATGGGCCGAAGGACGTCGTACGTGATGCCGAGCAGCCGATCATGATCGTGGCACAATCCTTTGCGCCGGGGCCGACCACACCTGAGCAGCGCGACCTGTTCGCCAAACAGGCGCTCGTTGCGAACTCCATGTTGAAGGATACGGTCTACGAGAGGGCGCAGGGTTTTCGGCTCGGCGGTGCCGATTGGCACGAGATCGTCGCCAAGGGAAAGGACGGGGCTTCCAGCCAACCCGTCATCGTGATGCAGACGATCCGCTTCTCGTCAGACGGCTATCTCAGGATGCTCGGAGTGGCTCGGGAGGAAAAACGCGACGATGTCATGCCGCGTTTTCGCCGGATCGTGGATGGCGTCGCCCTGAAGTAGTCAGGCGCCCGCGGTTGTGGGGTCCTCGGAGCCGTTTGCAGAAGCCGGCTGGGCAGCACCCCTCGGGCCACCCTTCGACACGCCGACGAGAGCAGGTCGCAGCACGCGCTCGCCGATCGCGTAGCCGGTCTGGATCACCTGCGTGACCGTGCCCGCCGGCATGTCGTCGCTCGGCACCTCGAACATCGCCTGGTGCATGTTGGGGTCGAATTTCTGCCCCTCGGGCTGCACCTTCTTGACCCCGTGCTTCTCGAACGTCTTCAGCAGGTCGCGCTCGGTCAACTCGATGCCTTCAACCAGCGCCTTCGTGACCCCATCCGTCGAGCCGGCCGGAACGGTCTCAAGCGCACGGCGGACGTTGTCGGCGACGTTGAGCATGTCGCGCGCGAAATTCGTCACCGCGTAGGTGCGGCCGTCCTGGACCTCGCGCTCCGTGCGGCGGCGCAGGTTCTCCATGTCGGCGAGCGTGCGCAGCAGCCGTTCCTTCAGGTCGGTGCGCTCCGCTTCGAGCTCCGCGATCCGGTCCGACGTTCCGGACTCCTCGCCCAGTGAGTGCTCCGCATCGGCATCCGTCGTCGGATCGGTCGCGCCGGCACCCGGCCTCGTGTCGTTCATCATCATGGCTATCCGTCTAATGGCTCGTGATATCAGCGTTTCACCGTGCCCGATCAAGGCGTTCAGGCCGTGGCCTCGCTTACTGATACTGGTCCAGCACGTTCAAGACCCCACGGCGGATCGAGGCCTGGCGGGACGGGTGGATCACCTTGGTCCCGGTGAGGTCCGTGACGTAGAACACGTCGGCGGCCCGCTCGCCGAAGGTCGCCACGTGGGCCGAGGCGATGTTGAGGTTCAGCTTACCGAGCGCGGTCGTCAGATCATACAGAAGGCCGGGCCTGTCGAGCCCCGAGACCTCGACCACGGTGTGGCGTGACGAGAGGTCGTTGTGAATGTTCACCTCCGGACTGACCTGGAACGCCGTCTGGACGGCTCTTCCGGGGCGGCGGTTCCGCACGAGGTCTGCGATCTTCACCTCGCTTCGCAGCGCCTTCTCGATCGAGCTCGCGACGCGTTCGGCCCGTCGGATCTCGTCCTCGTCTCGGTCGAAGGCGCGTGACAGGAAGATCGTATCGAGCGCCATCCCGTCCGCAGAGGTGAAGATCTGCGCGTCCACGATGTTGCCGCCGCTGGCGGCGCAAGCGCCTGTCACGATGGCCAGCAGACGCGGATGGTCGGGGGAGAGAACGGTGAGCTCCGTCACGCCCTTGAATGCGTCAGTCTCGACGGAAGTCGCCATCGTCCTGCCGGCCAGCTCGGCCGCCCGCAGAAAGCCTGCATGTTTGAACTGCCGCTCGGGCGGCGTCTTCAGCCAATAGGCCGGATAGAAGCGGCCCGAATAGGCCTCGAATTCGGCGTCGCTCCAGTCGGACAAGGCCTGACGGAGGCGCGCCTGGGCGTTCCGTGCCCGCGTCGGCCGGATCGCCTCCGAATGGCCGCCGGTGAGAAAGAGTTCGGTCTCGTAGTAGAGCGTGCGAAGGAGCTCGCCCTTCCAGCCCGTCCAGACACCTGGTCCGACGGCCTTGATGTCCGCAATGGTCAGGATGAGCAGGAGCTTGAGGCGCTCCATGGTCTGCACGACCGCCCCGAACGCCTCCACGGTCTTGGGGTCCGAGATGTCGCGCCCCTGTGCCGTGAAGGACATCAGGAGGTGGTGCTCGACGAGCCAGGCGGCCGTCTCGGTCTCGGCCGCGTCGAGGCCGAGCCGCGGTCCCAGCTTGCGGGCTATGGCGGCGCCGGCCAACGAATGGTCCTCGCGGCGGCCTTTCGCGATGTCGTGAAGGAAGAGAGCGACGAACAGCGCGCGCCGATTGCGGACCGTGTGGACGATGGTGTTCGCCAGCGGGTGCTCGCTCTCGGCCCGGCCCGAGTAAATCTCCGACAGCACCCCGATCGACCGGATGAGATGCTCGTCCACCGTGTAATGGTGGTACATGTTGAACTGCATCATCGCGACGACGCGTCCGAAATCCGGGATGAACCGGCCGAGCACGCCCGTCTCGTTCATGCGTCGGAGAACCACCTCCGGCGCGTTCTGCGATGTCAGGATATCGAGGAACAGGCGGTTCGCCTCGGGATCGCGTCGCAGGCGTGGGCCGATGAGGCTCATCGACCGGGACGCGAGCCGGGTCGCGTCCGGATGGACGGGCATGTTGTGACGGTCGGCGAGCCAGAACATGCGGACGAGATTGACCGGATCGCGCTCGAACGCGCCGTCGTCTTTCACCGTGATGCGGTCGTTGTCGACGATGAAGTCCGGCGATTCCAGCGCGCCGCGACGGCGCTTGAGGGAGCGCAGCATGCGGTCGAGCACCGGCCGCGGCTTGGCGTGTCGGGCCTCGAGGCCGGCGCAGACGATCGCCGTGAGGTCACCGACACCCTTCGCGACACGGAAATAGCTCTTCATGAAGCGCTCGACCGCCTGCTCGGCGCCGCGGTCGTTGAACCCCATGCGGGCCGAGACGACGCGCTGGTTCTCGAAGGTCAGGCGCTCCTCGGCGCGCCCGGTCGCGAAGTGAAGGTGGCAGCGGACGCGCCACAGGAAGGCCTCGCAGCGCTTGAACAGGCGCGCTTCGATCGGCGTGAACAGGCCGACGCCGACGAGGTCGTCGGGGTTGGCGATCCCGTAGACGTAGCGGGCGATCCACGAGAGCGTGTTCAGGTCGCGCAGGCCGCCCTTGCCGTCCTTCACGTTCGGCTCGACGAGATAGCGGGACTCGCCGGCGCGCCGGACGCGGGTGTCGCGCTCCTTGAGCTTCGAATCCACGAACGCCGAGGCCGAGCCCTTCACGACCTCCTTGCTGAAGCGCGCCTGCAGATCGCGAAACAGGCGCTCGTCGCCGAACAGGAACCGCGCCTCGAGGAGCGCGGTGCGGGTCGTCATGTCGGCCCGCGCCTCGCGGATGCACTCGTCGACATTGCGGGTCGCGTGCCCGACCTTCAGCTTCAGATCCCAGAGCGCGTAGAGCATCGTCTCGAGGATGGCCTGCTCGCGACCGGCCCCGGCGGGCGGCAGAAGAAACAGCAGGTCCACGTCCGAGCCTGGCGCCATGGCTCCGCGGCCATACCCACCCGTTGCGACGACGGCCATGCCGCCTTTCTCCGGGCGAGCGCCGGCGCCAAGTCCGGCGGCGATCGTCGTGTAGGCGGTCCGGAGAAGGCGATCCATCGCGTCGGCAAGCGACCGGGCGCAGGCAAGCCCATCCCGGTCGCGCACGAGCCGTCGCTCGGCAGCCGCCTGATCCGCCGCCAACTGCTCCCGCAAGACCGGGACGAGGCGCTCGCGAAGCCCGTTCGGGCCGGCGCTGACCGATTCGGGTCGGGCGGGTGCAATCTGGAGGGACATTGATGTTCGCGGTGCGCCTCAGCGATCTAGCATCGCAGCGCCTGACCGGCCATGCCGGTTCCGCTAAGGTCGTTTGACATATAGAACGACTTGTTCCTAAAAATAGGACGACGCCGTTCGAAGCGGCCGGCCGATGGGGACCTTGCACCTGTGATCACCACCCGACGCAGCCTCGTATCGTTCCTCGGCCTGGCACTTCTTGCAGCGCAGCCTGTGGGCGCAGCGCCCCTACCGCGCGAGATCAGGATAGACTGGGCGACTTACAACCCCGTTAGCCTGGTCCTCAAGGACAAGCGGTTCCTTGAAGACGAGCTGTCCAAGGACGGCGTCGGCGTTCGCTGGGTGCAGACAC
>CAXUKK010000045.1:0-11042 GCA_964251455.1 uncultured Enterovirga sp. | reverse complement strand
GGCGTCGACCACGTGCTGTATTCGCGGTCCTCAGCCTTCGCCGACGAGATCCGGGACATCTGCCCGGACGGCGTCGGCATTGTGCTGAACAGCCTCGCCGGCGAGGCCATGGAACGCGGCCTCGGCGTCCTGAAGCCGTTCGGCCGCTTCATCGAGCTCGGCAAGCGCGACTACGTCGCAAACACCCGGATCGGGCTCCGCCCGTTCCGCCGCAACCTGTCCTATTTCGGCGTGGACGTGGACCAGCTCCTGTCCGATCGGGGCCGCGCGTCGGAGATCTTTGCCGAGATCATCGATCTGTTCGAGGCGGGAGCCTTCAAGCCGCTGCCCTACCGTGTCTACCCGGCGGGCGAGACAGTCGACGCCTTCCGGCTCATGCAGCAATCCGGGCATATCGGTAAGATCGTGCTCCGCCCGCCGACCGAGCCGGTCCGGATGGAAGACGAGACCGAGTTCCGGTTCGACCCGGCACGGACGCATCTTTTGACCGGCGGCTTCGGCGGCTTCGGCCTGGAGACGGCGCGTTGGCTGGCGGATCGCGGCGTCAAGCATCTCGTGCTCACGGGCCGAAACGGCGCGGCGACGCCGGAGGCCCAGGCCGTCGTGGCGGAGCTTCAGGCTCGCGGCGTCGATATTCGCCCGGTTGCATGCGACGTATCCGACGAGACGAGCCTGGCCTCGCTCCTCGACCAGATCCGCGCCGACATGCCGCCGATCGCGGGTATCATGCATGCCGCGATGGTGCTCGAGGACAGCCTCATCGCGAACATGACCGAGGATCAGTTCGCGAGGGTGCTGAACCCGAAGGTCACCGGCGTGCGCCTGCTCGACCGCCTGACGCGCCAGGACAACCTCGACTACTTCGTCCTGTTCTCCTCGATCACGACCTTCGTCGGAAATCCTGGTCAGGCTGCCTATGTGGCCGCGAACGGGTATCTCGAGGGCGTCGCCCGGACCCGCCGTCAGCAGGGTCTGCCCGGCACGGCTTTCGCCTGGGGCGCGATCTCGGATGTCGGCGTCCTCGCCCGGCAGAAGGGTCTCGCCGAGTCCCTCGCGAAGCGCGTCGGCGTGAAGGCCATGCCGGCCAGGGAGGCGCTCGACCTCATGGCGCAGGCCCTAGCCCGCGATCCTGCCAATCTGGACGAGGCCGTGATGGCCATTGGCTCGCTCGACTGGTCGGCGGCCCGGCGCCTGCCCGCCCTCGCCTCGCCCACCTTCGCGGCCCTAGTGCGCGAAGGTGGCGCGATCGAGACGAGCGAACGCCAGAGCATCGATCTGCGCGCGCTCGTTGGTTCGAAGGAGCCGGACGCGGTGCGCAAGCAGGTGATCGAGGTCATCGTCGAGGAGATCGCAACCGTGCTCCGCGTCCCGAGGCAGGACGTCGCGCTCGGCAAGCGCCTGTCCGAGATCGGCCTCGACTCGCTGATGGCGATCGAACTCGCGACGGGTCTTCAGGACCGGTTCGAGCTAGGCTCGCCGCCGAGCGGTTCGGTCGGCGCTCTCACCGTACCTGGACTGGCGGAGAGCATCATTTCGTCGGTGCATTCCGGCGCGCCGGACGATGAGGCGCGGGTCACTCAGGCCCTGTATGACCGTCATGCCGGAACCGAGGTCGACATCAGCGTCGTCGGTCCTGTACTCGAGGTGGTGCAGGCGGACGCGCAATCACGGAGAGGCTTGTTGCAGTGAGCGATAACAGGGCCGGCAGCCTTTCGGCAGAGGACCGCGAGGCCTTATTCGCCCATGTGAGCCGGCGCCGGGCCAGCACCCCGGCGCCCCGGGTCGGACCGATCTCTATCGCGGCGCCGGAAGGCGCGACGGATTTCACGACCCTACCGGGCTTCAAGGAGCTTCAGACCCAGAGCGCGTTCGCGTCCATGATCGGGCTAGAGAGCCCGTTCTTTCGCACGCACGAGCGGCGCGCCGGGGCCGAGACGCTGATCGGCAACCGAACCCTGTCGAACTTCTCGTCGTACGACTATCTCGGCCTGAATGGCCATCCCGAGGTTCAGGACGCAGCCAAGGCCGCGATCGACCGCTACGGCACCTCAGCTTCGGCGAGCCGGCTCGTCGCCGGCGAACGGCCGATCCACCGCGAACTCGAACAGGCCTTGGCGGACCTCTACCGAACCGAGGCCTGCGTCGTGATGGTCAGCGGTCACGCGACCAATGTCGGCGTGATCGGCCAGGTAGTCGGTCCGAAGGACCTCATCATTCACGACGAGCTCATCCACAATTCCATCGTGGTCGGCGCACAGCTATCCGGCGCACAGCGTCGCTCCTTCGCGCATAACGATCTCGACTCGCTCGAGAAGCTGCTGATCTCCAGCCGGCGCCAGTACCATCGCGTGCTGATCGTGGCCGAGGGCCTCTACAGCATGGACGGCGACTGGCCCGATCTCGCCCGGCTCGTCGACCTCAAGCAGCGCTTCGGCGCATGGCTGATGATGGACGAAGCTCATTCGCTGGGTGTCCTCGGCAAGACCGGACGCGGCATCTGGGAAGAGACCGGTGTCGATCCGCGCGAGGTCGACATCTGGATGGGGACGCTCTCGAAGACCCTGTCCGGCGCCGGGGGCTACATCGCCGGCTCCTCCGCGCTTGTCGAGTACATCAAGACCAGCGTCGGCGCGTTCGTGTTCTCCGTCGGCCTCGCGCCACCCGTCGCCGCGGCTTCCAAGGCAGCGCTCGGGATCATGCTGCGCGAGCCGGAACGGGTCACGCGCCTGCACGCGAACGGAAAGCTCTTCGTCGAGTCGGCCAAGAAGTACGGGCTGGACACAGGTACGGCGGCTGGCACGGCGATCGCGCCGGTGATCCTCGGCGAATCGCTGAAGGCCGCGATGTTGTCGAACCGTCTTTCGGATCGCGGCTTCAACGTGATGCCGATCCTTCACCCGGCCGTGCCCGAGCGGCTGGCCAGGCTGCGGTTCTTCATCACGTCGGAACACAGCGCGGAGCAGATCGAGAACGCTGCGCGGGCGACCGCGGAGGAGATGGCCGGCCTCCAGGGCACGACCGAGGTGCTGCAGAACCTGGCCAAGTCCTTCGGCTGATGGACGCCACGTTGGGCGCGGCCGCGCCCGCAGCCGAGGCCTTCGTCGCCCGTGCCGGCGGGAAGACTGCGCGAATTGGGGTCATCGGGCTCGGCTATGTCGGGCTGCCGCTCGCCCGCGCGGCCTGCGCCAAAGGCTTTCAGGTCATCGGTTTCGATATCGACCCGGCCAAGGTCGATCTCCTCAACGCCGGCGGCTCGTACATCAAGCAGATCGAACCGGCCGTTATCGCGGACATGATCGGCGGCGGCCGGTTTACGGCGACCGCCGACTTCGATCGCCTTGCCGTAGCGGACGCGATCCTCGTCTGCGTTCCCACTCCGCTCGGCAAGCACCGGGAGCCGGACCTTTCCTTCATCGAGCGCACGGCCGAGGCGATCACGCCCCGGCTCAGGCCAGGCCACCTCGTCGTTCTCGAGTCCACGACCTATCCCGGCACGACCCGCGAGGTGATGCGGCCGATCCTGGAACGCTCGGGGCTGCGCTCCGGCCACGACTTCTTCCTCGCCTATTCGCCGGAGCGCGAAGACCCCGGCAACGCGGATTTCGGCACATCATCGATCCCGCGCGTCGTCGGCGGAGACGGGCCAGACGCGCTCGCGATGGCGGTGGCGCTCTACCGCGAGATCGTCGTGCAGGTCGTGCCCGTCTCGTCTCCCGACACCGCGGAGGCCGTGAAGCTCACCGAGAACATCTTTCGGTCGGTCAATATCGCGCTCGTGAACGAGTTGAAGGTCGTCTACGCCGCGATGGGCATCGACATCTGGGAGGTGATCGAGGCAGCGAAGTCGAAGCCGTTCGGGTTCATGCCGTTCTATCCCGGCCCCGGCCTCGGCGGGCACTGCATCCCGATCGACCCGTTCTACCTGACCTGGAAGGCGCGCGAGCACGAGATCTCGACCCGATTCATCGAGCTTGCCGGCGAGGTCAACGCGGCGATGCCCGGCTATGTCGTCGAGCGTTTGGCGGCGGCCCTCGACGCACAGCGCGGTCGAGGCCTGAACGGCGCGAAGGTCCTGCTCCTCGGCATCGCCTACAAGCGCAACGTCGACGACCAACGCGAGAGCCCCGGCCTACGGCTGATCGAACTGCTGGAATCGCGGAATGTGATCGTCGGATACCATGATCCCTGGATCCCGGAGATCCGGCCGACCCGCGACCATCCGAAGTTGACGGGCCGTGGTTCGGTCCGGCTCGCGCCGGAGACGCTTGCCAGCCATGACGCCGTGCTCGTGGTGACGGACCACGATGCGGTCGATTACAAGCTGGTGGCCGACCATGCCCGGCTGGTGATCGACACCCGCAACGTCTTCGGACGCCTCGGGCTGAGCGGCGCCACCATCGTGAAGGCCTAGCGCTGCTGCGCGGGCATCTGAACACTTTCAAGATCAAGGCCTTACATGATCCCCTTCATCGACCTTGGCGCCCAGCGCCGTCGACTTGGCGCCGTCGTGGACGAGGCGATTCTCCGCGTCGTCAATCACGGCCAGTTCATCATGGGACCAGAGGTCGGGCAGCTCGAGGCGAACCTGTCGGCGTTCTGCGGCGCCAGGCACGTGGTCTCGTGCGGGAATGGCACCGACGCACTCGCGCTCGTTCTCATGGCGAAGGGCGTGAAGCCCGGCGACGCGATCCTGTGTCCCAGCTTCACCTTTGCGGCGACCGCCGAGGTGGTTGCGTGGCTCGGCGCGACGCCGGTCTTCGTGGACATTCACGAGGACACCTTCAACATCGACCCGGCGAGTCTCGAGGCGGCGATCCGAACCGCCCGCAACATGAAGCTGAACCCGGTCGGCGTGATCCCTGTCGACCTCTTTGGCGCCTCCGTCGACTACGACGCCATCCTGCCCATCTGCGAGCGCGAAAACCTCTGGGTCCTCTGCGACGCGGCCCAGAGTTTCGGCGGTTCGTACCAGGGTCGCCGGCTCGGCACGTTCGGCTTGGCCACCACGACGAGCTTTTTCCCCGCGAAGCCGCTCGGCTGCTACGGCGATGGCGGCGCAATCTTCACGGACGATGACGAACTTGCCGCCGTCCTGCGCTCGCTGCGTAACCACGGGCAGGGCGTGGACAAGTACGACAACGTCCGCATCGGCATGAATGGGCGGCTGGACACGATCCAGGCTGCCGTCCTGATCGAGAAGCTTCGGATCTTCGACGAGGAGATCATCACGCGCAACGACGTTGCGGGCCGCTACGCAGAAGGGCTCGGCGACGTCGCCATCGTACCGGTTGTTCAGGAGGGCACCGTTTCCACCTGGGCGCAGTACACGATTCGTGTCGCGCCGGAGCAGCGGGACGCGCTCGGGCCGGCTCTGAAGGAGAAGGGTATCCCGACGGCGATCTACTACCCGAAGCCGCTTCATCAACAGACGGCCTACCGCCATTATCCGAGCGCGGGAAACGGCTTACCGGTGTCGGATAAGGTTGCAGCCGAAGTCATCGCTCTGCCAATGCATCCCTATTTGGACGAAGAGGTCCAGGACGGCATCATTTCAGCCGTCCGCGGGGCGTTAAGTCATTAAGCTGGAGCCACTTACACGCCGATCCGTTGTCGGCGCACGAGGACGTACCGGCGTCGAATCCGGTGGCCAATCCGGCTTTCGACTCCCGATCGCTGGCCGTCGAACAAAGTGCCGAGGAAGACTCTCAGGTGGCGATCGGACTGGCGAGGGCCACCGCGGGTCCCGCGAGACGGCCCGCATCGCGAGGCACGTGCGTTCCGGGTGCCGCTTCACGCGTCCTGTGATCCCGTCGTCCTTCGATCCCGCGACACCGTGATGCCGTGATCCCTTTCTACGCCGGCATGGTTAAGCAGACCTTAGCTCCGCCTCAGACGATCGCGTTCTGCAACGCCTCGCCGCGACCGAGCCGGCCCAAATTTTCTGTCAGGATTGCTATGACGTTGGCCTCGTAGCGGCTCGTCTCCCCGGCGCTGTGCGGCGTGACGAGCACGTTCGGAAAGTCCCAGAGCGCAGACGTGGCGTTCAGCGGCTCCTCGACAAAGACATCGAGCCCGGCGCCAGCGATCTGGCCGGTCTGGAGTGCCGCGATCAGCGCCGGCTCGTCCACGACCTTTCCGCGCGCGGCGTTGATCAGGTAGGCTGAAGACTTCATCGCCGCGAAGTGCTCCGCCCGGATCAGCCGCTCGGTCTCGGGCGTCAGCGGGCAGGTCAAAACCAGGATGTCGGCCCGCGGCAGCGTCTCGAGCAACTCGTCCGGGCGGACGATCTCGTCCGCGACATCGTCCCCGTTCTTCGGGCTGCGGCGCACGCCGACGACATGCAGGTCGAAGGCTTTCGCCAGCTTGGCGAGGCGATTGCCGATCCGGCCGAGGCCGACGATCACGATGGTCTTTCCGCCGAGTTCGTCCTGGCGCGCAGCCGGGTTGCCGATCATGCCCGTCCAGCGGTGCTCGCGCTGGTTGTCGCGGGCCTGGCCTAGATGCCGGGTCAGCCCAAGGATCAGGGCCATCGCATGCTCGGCGACGACACGCTCGTTCGCGCCCTGCGCGCTCGCGAGCCGGATGCCGCGGCTTCGAAGGACGTCGCGCGAGAACTGATCCGTCCCCGCGCTGACCGATTGAATGAAGCGGAGGTGGGGGGCTGCCTCAACATATTCGTTGCGCCAAAGCCCCGAGACCACGAGGATGTCTGTTTCCCGCAGCGCCGCCTGTAACTCTTCGCCGTTGCGCGCCACGATGACTCGCTGGCCGGGCTGCGCTTCGTAGGCCTCGGCCAGTTGGTATGCGGGATGCGCGAAGCAGATCACACGCGCATCCTCGGCCACGGAATTCGTCATCTGCGTTTCACCTTCCGTCGCCGCCAAGCCCTGACCACCTCTATCCCGAAGGCACCGACGGCGAGCAAGAGAAGACACCCCGCCGGCGGCATCAGGGCGAAGCGCTGCAGTTCGGTTTCCGCATACGCGCCCGCGCTGGCTCCAGCCACGAACGCGAGCGAGACTGCCAGGTAGGCGATCCAGAGGCCGGGCTTCTCTCCTGTCGCAATCCTCTGCGCGAGCGCGTCGCCGCATCGGAACAGGGTGCCCGTGACGAAGGTGGTGCCCGCATTGTCGATCCGGCTCTTCGACACGAGGTGGTTCTGGATGCCCATGCCGAAGGCGAGGAGACCGATGATGCCGAGACCTTCCTCCGGCCGGAACGCCAGCAGGGAGGCGCCGCAGCCGATGCAGGACGCTTCCGCAATGAGGCCGGTTGAAAAGGCCCAGTACCGGCTTCGGGCGAAGATCAGGCCTGCCATGACTGCGCCTATCAGGAAGGACAGGATCGCCGTGCTTGCGCGAGCCACGATCGGCAGGTGACCCGTGGCGGCGTTGAGGCCGACTTGCAGCGTGTTGCCGCTCATGAAGGTGACGTAGACCCCGCCGAGCTCGAGAAAGCCGACAGCCGCCACCCATCCCGCAATCAGCGTGAGGACAAGCCCGAGGATGAAGCGTGGCGGGTCCACGATCATCGAAGATCGGGCCTTCGAAACCCGGGACGAGGCTCCCGAGCCGGTTGAGGCGATCTGGGGCTGTGGTTAGAACGGCCCTTCACAGCGGCCGTCCGACCGGCCCACGCAGCCATGGCGGCTGCTGCTCGACGCGGAAACGGCCCCGGAGATCATGCGCTGGTTTGTCGGAAGCGCAGTCGCGCTTCTGCTGGTCTGGGCGCTGTATGTCGCATCGCCCTATCTGGCGCTGATCGATCTTGCGAGTGACGTGGAGGCGCGCAACGCGAGAGGGATCGCCGATCGGGTGAATTTCCGCGCGCTCAGGGTGGAACTCGCGAAGCAGATCGTGGCCGTCGGGATGTCGTCGCGCCCGCTCGCGAATGCACTTGGGTCGCCCGATGCCAACCTCGCAGCCGGCAGCCTTGCGGTTGCGGCCGATCCGCTGCTGGAGCGGCTCGTGACGCCCGAGGGGCTTACCGTGCTCCTGCAGGACCTAGGCCCGGACCCGGCGGAGCCGGTGCGGCTCGCGGGGCGTCTGCGGCCGAATGCCGAGGGGCTCCGAACGGCGGCGGACCTCGTCCGCACGTCCCGCTGGCGCGGATTCCGCAACGTCTACTTCACCGTGACGCCGCGCCCCGGTTTCCCGAGTGCGCGGCTTCAATTCAGGCTGAGCCGCCTCAAATGGCGGCTCGTCGGCTTCGACCTCACGCCTGACGCGCGTCAGCGGCTCCTGGACGAGTTGGTCCGGCTGCATGGCGAGCGAACCCGCCGCTGACTTCAGCGCCGTGCGAAGCGGGCGAGGGCCTCGTAGGCGAGCGGAAACGAGAGGGCCGCAATCCCGAGCTTGATCGCCTCGCCGAGCAAGAAGGGCTGAACGCCAAGCTGGAAGGCCCGCGTGAAGCCGATCCCCGACATGGTCCCAACGCTCGCCGCGAGCGCGAGCCACAGCCAGCCGCTCGCGAGCAGAGCGAGAAGCGCAACCCCGAGGACGGCGCCAAAGGCGACCGGGCGCCGGACGAGCCCATGGTCGGCCGCAGTCCCGACGATCGCGGCTGCGAGCAGGAAGCCGCTCAGGAACCCGCCGGTCGGGCCGGCAAAATAGGCGAGGCCGGGCGCCATAGGCGGCGTGTTCGCGAAAACGGGCACGCCGATCGCGCCCTGGACGAGATAGAGCAGCACCGACGCGACCGCGAGACGGGCGCCCAGCGCCGCACCGAGCGCGAGAACCGCGAGCGTCTGCAGCGTCATCGGCACGGGCCCCGGGACCTGCACCTTGGCGGACACCGTGAGGATACAGGCGCCGGCGACAGCCAGGAGCACGGCGCGAGCGGCCCCGCTACGGCCGGTGGCGGCGGGCCAGAGCAGGCCGGCGACGCTGGTTGCGGGAGCTTGAACGGGAGCGGCGCTCTCCGACATGGACGTCACCTCGTGATTGGCCGATTTGGCCGGCTTGTATCAGCCTTCTATACGGCCCCTCTCCCGACCCTCAACATCCTTGTTGAGCGACGATGAGCTAGGCACGCATGGCAGACGAGCTTTCCTTCGATCTTGGGTTCTCACCGGAGCCGGAAAGAGCCGTGGAGGTGAGCCCGATGATCCGGCGCATCGTGGCCGCCAATCCGGGACCGTTCACGTTCAAGGGGACATGCAGCTACATCGTCGGGCAGGGCGAGGTCGCGGTGATCGACCCCGGACCGGCGGACGAAGGCCATGTCGCGCAGATCCTCGCCAGCCTACCCGATGAACGGATCGGCGCCATCGTCGTGACGCACACCCATCGCGACCATTCGCCGGGCGCCCGCATGCTCCAGGCCGCGACCGGCGCGCCGATCGTGGGCTGCGGTCCGCACCGCCGGTCCCGCCCGCTGTCCGACGGCGAGGCCGACACCATGGAAGGATCCGGAGATCACGCGCACCGGCCCGATCGCGAGATGCGCGAGGGCGACGTCGTAGACGGCCCGGGTTGGACGCTCGAAGCGATCGAGACGCCTGGCCACACGGCCAATCACCTCGCCTTCCGGCTCGCCGAGGAGAACGCGCTGTTCTCGGGCGACCACGTCATGGGCTGGTCGACGACGATCGTCGCGCCGCCGGACGGATCGATGTCCGACTTCATGGCCTCCCTCGAAAGGCTCCGCGGGCGACCGGAAGGCGTGTACTGGCCGGGCCATGGCGGTCCGGTGCAGGAGCCGCAGCGGTTCGTGCGGGCGCTCATCCACCATCGCCGGCACCGCGAGACCTCGATCCTGAACCGGCTCCAGGCGGGCGACCGCAACACGGCCGAGATCGTCCAGGCGATCTACCAGGGTCTCGCACCGGCACTCATTGGTGCCGCGCGGCTATCGGTCTTCGCGCATCTCGAGGACCTCGTCGCGCAGGGGAAGGCTAGGACCGACGGTGCGCCGACGGCAGAAGGCAGCTACCGGCCAGCCTGAGTTCACGAGCCGCCACAACGCGCCGTGATGGACGGCATCACGATCTTTAGCGTGCGTCCGACGGCCCGATAACGCACCGTCGGGCTTCGTCTAAGTGGAGCGCGAGATGATCCTGGTCGGCATGCTGGACAGCCCCTACGTGCGCCGGGCCGCCATCACGGGAACGCTGCTCGGCCTGGAGATCGAGCACCGCTCGGTGTCCGTCTTTCGCCACATGGACGAGTTCCGGGCGATCAACCCGCTGATCAAGGCGCCGACGCTCGTGTGCGACGACGGGACGGTCATCACCGATTCGCTCCTCATCGTGCAGCACATGGAGGATGTCGCCGGCCGGACGCTCAGGCCCGCGGATCCGGCCGAACGCCGACGCGATCTCGGCCTGCTCGGCACTGGGATCGTGGCTGCCGACAAAGCCGTCGGCGTCGAGTACGAGCGGAAACGGCCGGAAGCGCAGCGCCACGCGCCCTGGATGGACCGGGTCGTCACTCAGCTTCACACGGCGCTCGACCTGCTCGATTCGGCTGCGGTGCAGAAACAGCTCGCGGCCGGTCCGGATCTCAGACCGTCCGACATTGCGGCCGCCATCGCCTGGAGCTTCTGCCGCTTCGTCATCCCGGACGTCACGGACGGGAGCCGCTGGCCGGCCCTCGTCCGGCATACGGCGGCGTGCGAGGCCCTGGACGTGTTCCGCGCCTGGCCGATCGACCGCGAATAGACCGGGTATGTCGCTCTACGCGTCGCGATCCCGGTTGTCGGGCCGGCCCTGCTGCCGCGCTGCGGTCGTCGGGAGCCGATCCTGGCCACCGCCTGCGACCACCACGAGACGTCGAACCTCGCCTCGCAGGTAGGCCTGAAGGAAGCGGTCGTAATCCCGGAACGATACGCAGCCATTCGAATCGCCGTTCGGGCCGAGCAGATAGGTATGCGCGAGCAGTCCGGCGCGGCCGAAGATGGCACCCGCCCCGCCGACCGGGTTCAGGCGGATCGCCCGCACGCCATGGAAGGACGCCTCGCGCTCGGTCAGGTCGTAGGTGCCGGGCGGGGTCACGCCCTGCATACGGACATGGGCAAAGCGCGGATCGTCGAGCTTGTCGCGC
>CAXUKK010000044.1:0-11050 GCA_964251455.1 uncultured Enterovirga sp. | reverse complement strand
GATTCATCCTGACCCTGTACGAGAAGCGGGTCAGGGAGGCCGATCTCCCGTTCTTCCTCGACCTCATGGAGCATCTCGCCGGCCGCGGGCTCGAATGCCCGCTGCCCGTCCGGAACCGCGCAGGGCAAGCGCTCGGGCGCCTGGCCAGCCGCCCGGCGGTCGTCGTGACATTTCTGGAAGGCCTTGCGGTCAAGCGCCCGGGCGTAGGCCATTGCCGCGCGGTGGGCGCCGAACTCGCCCGGCTGCACGAGGCGGGACGCGATTTCCCTGGCCGGCGCCGCAACGCCTTGTCTCTCGATGCCTGGGCGCCGCTCTTCGCAACCGCGGAGGCGCAGGCCGACCGCCTCGCGCCCGGCCTCGCCTCGCGGACGCGGGCCCAACTCGACGAACTCGCCGCGATCTGGCCGACGGACCTCCCGGAAGGTGTGATCCACGCGGACCTCTTCACCGACAACGTGTTCTTCATCGGCGGCGCGCTGTCCGGCGTGATCGATTTCTACTTCGCCTGCACGGATGCGCTGGCCTACGATCTCGGGATCTGCCTGAACGCTTGGTGCTTCGAGCCGGACGGCTCCTTCAACGCCACGAAGGGCCGGGGCATGATCGCCGGATATCAGAGCGTGAGGCCCCTCGAGCCCGAGGAGGTCGCGGCGCTCCCGGTCCTGGCCCGAGGCTCGGCGTTGCGCTTCATGCTGACGAGGCTCGTCGACTGGCTGAACGTGCCGCCGGGCGCCCTGGTCCGTCCCAAGGACCCGCTCGAATATGACCGCAAGCTCGCCTTCCACCGGAAGGTGGCGAGCGCAGCCGAATATGGCTGGGAGCCTGCGCAGGCTCAGGCTAGCACCACCGCTCAGAACTAGGCCGAGGTGGCATGAGCGAGCGGGTCAAAATCTACACCGACGGTGCGTGCTCCGGGAACCCCGGTCCCGGCGGTTGGGGCGCGCTGCTGATGATCGGCGACAAGGAGCGTGAGATCTCCGGGGCGGAGCCGAACACGACCAACAACCGCATGGAACTGATGGCGGCGATCTCGGCTCTCGAGACGCTCAGCCGCCCCTGCCAGGTCGACCTCTACACGGACTCGCAATATGTCCGGAACGGCATTTCCACCTGGATCAAGGGCTGGAAGGCGAAGGGGTGGCTCACGGCTGATCGCAAGCCGGTGAAGAACGAGGATCTGTGGCGTCGCCTCGATGCCGCACGCGGGCAGCACGAGGTCACTTGGCATTGGGTCAAGGGCCACGCCACCGACGCGCTCAACAACCGAGTGGACGGAATGGCCCGCGCCGCGATCGAGGCGATGCGGGCCGGTAAGAAGGCGCCCGAAGGCGCGGCCCTGAAGATCGGCAACGGGCGCTAGTTCGCCTGCTGGCCCTCGCCGAGCTGGTTCAGGAGGTTTTCCGCGCTGGAAACGTCCGCCTTGGACGGCACGTCTTCCACGTTCAACGACTTCACGACGCCGTCCTCGACGATCATCGAATAGCGCTGCGAGCGTGTGCCGAGGCCGAAGCCCGAGCCGTCGAAGGCGAGGCCGAGCGCCTTGGCGAAATCGGCATTGCCGTCGGACAGCATCTCGACCTTGCCGTCTGCCCCGGCCGACTGGCTCCAGGCCTTCAGGACGAAGACGTCGTTCACGGCCGTGACCATGATGGCGTCGATGCCGGCCGCTTTGATCTCCTCTGCGCGCTGCACATAGCCCGGCAGGTGGTTGCGGTCGCAGGTCGGCGTGAAGGCGCCCGGAACGGCGACCAGCACGACCTTGCGGCCGGGAAAGAGATCGTCGGTCGTCCGCGCGGCCGGGCCCTCGGGGGTCATGACCCGGAACGTCGCCTGGGGCAGGCTGTCGCCGATCTTGATCGTCATTGCGCGTCTCTCCACGGGCTCGTCACGAGCATCCGCGGTCGCTTAACCCGGCGACCGGGCCTCGTCGAGCGGGTAGCCGGCAGGGCGGGTCGGTTGCGGACCCGGAACCTTTGCCGGGGTGGACAATGTTGTGCTCTGGCGTAGCATGATCTCCATGGCCCAGGCGCGAACCATGAACCGTGGTGGGGACAGCGCGGGCTATCTCGACGGGCAGATGCTCATCGCGATGCCCGGCATGCTGGACGAGCGCTTTCAGCGCACCGTCATCTACGTCTGTGCCCACTCGGCCGAGGGGGCGATGGGCATCGTGCTCAACAAGCCGGCCTCCGACCTGAGCTTTCCCGACCTTCTCGTGCAGCTCGACGTCATCCCGGAAAAGGACGCCATCCGCCTGCCGCGTCGGGTGGAGCGGATGAACGTGCTGATCGGCGGCCCTGTCGAGACCAGCCGCGGCTTCGTGCTCCACACGCCCGATTTCTTCATCGAACAATCGACGCTGCCGATCGACGACGGCATCTGCCTGACTGCAACGGTCGACATCCTGCGCGCGATCGCGAGGGGAAAGGGACCGGAGAGCGCCGTGCTGGCGCTCGGTTATGCGGGCTGGTCGGCAGGCCAGCTCGAGAGCGAAATACAGCAGAATGGCTGGCTGAGCTGCGAACCCGACCCGGCCCTCATCTTCGAGGCATCGCTGGACGTCAAATACGATCTCGCCTTGCGCAAGATCGGGGTCGATCTCGGAATGCTCTCCACCCAGGCCGGGCACGCCTGAGCGGGCGGAGCGTCTACGCGGCCTGCGGCGCCGCGCCGACCAGCCGGCGGGCCTGCAGCGACGACATTGGCTCCCCGAAGACGAAACCCTGCGCGTAGTCGCAGCCCATGTGGTAGAGTTCGATCGCCTCGCTCTCCGTCTCCGCCCCCTCTGCGACGACGTCCATGCCGAGTTCCTCGGCGAGCTTCACGATGGAGCGCAGGATCACGGGCCGGCCATTGGCGAGCTCGCGCACGAAGCTCTGATCGATCTTGATCGTGTCGAACGGGAAGCGCTGGAGATAGGACAGGGCCGAGAAGCCGGTCCCGAAATCGTCGAGCGAGAGGCCGGCGCCGAGGTCCTTGATCCGGGTCAGGATCTGCGCGGCGTATTCCGGATTTTCCATGACCAGGCTCTCGGTCAGCTCCAGCTTGAGCGACCCGGGCAGCACGCCGGAACGGGCGAGCACGGTCTTCAGGTCGTGCAGGATGTCGTGCTTGAGCAATTGCCGGCTTGAGATGTTCACCGATGCGAAGATCGGCGGGTCCACATCGAGCGCACGCTGCCAGGCTGCCAGCTCGAGCGCCGTCTGCTCCATGGCGAACACGCCGAGATCGACGATTAGTCCCGTCTCCTCGGCGACCGGAATGAAGGTCTGCGGACCGATGGGCCCGAGCTTCGGGTGGTTCCAGCGCAGCAGGGCCTCGAACCCCGCGATGGTGCGGTCCTCGAGCCTGACGATCGGCTGGAACGCGACGCGCATCTCGCCCCGGTCAAGCGCCCGGCGGAGATCACTCTCAAGTCCCAGACGGTCGCCGCGCTGCACCTGCCGCATCGACGCGTCATAGGTCTCGACGCGGTCGCCACCCAGGCGCTTGGCATAGCTCATCGCGATCTGGGCGCTCTTGAGAAGCTCCTCCGCCTTGGCCGGTCGTGCCGGGTCGTGCCGGACGATGCCGACCGAGCCGGTGAGGAAAATCTCGCGCTCCGAGTAGGTCACGGGCGTCGAGACCGTCTGGCGCAGCATGTCGGCCAGCCGCTCGATGCGCTCGTCCTCGGTCTCGGACAGGAGCAGGACCGCGAATTCGTCGCCGGAGACGCGCGCCAGCGTGTCCTGGGGCCGCAACAGCCGGCCGAGACGGCGCGACAGAGTCAGGAGGATCTGGTCACCGGCCGTGTGGCCGACAGAATCGTTGACCTGCTTGAACCGGTCCAGGTCGAGCCCGAGAATGGTCGGCCGCATCGGCACGGCGCCGGCCGGGTAGGACAGTGCGGAATCGATGCGATCGAGAAAAAGCTGCCGGTTCGGCAGCCCGGTGAGGTTGTCGTGCACGGCGTCGTGCAGCAGCCGCTCCTCCGAGGACTTCGCCTCGGTCACGTCCGTCATGGTGCCGATGATGCGGATGACCTCGCCGTCGGCGCCGATCACGGGTCGAGCCTTCAGGCGGTACCAGTGATACGGGCCGGAGACCGCGCGCAGGCGAAAATCATGCGACAGGCGCCCGCGCCGGTTCTCGATGACCGAGTCCAATGCGCCCCGGAACCGGTCACGGTCGAAGGAATGGACGTGGTCCATCCAGTCCGCGGCCGCGCCGCCGAGTCCTCCGCGCTTTTGGCCCAGCGAATGTTCGAGATCCGGGGAGACGAAGATGTTGTCGCCCGCGACATCCCAGTCGAACACCACGTCGCCCGAGCCGGACAGGGCAAGAGCGCGGCGCTCCGCCTCCCCGGACATGCCGGAGGCGAGCGGCCCGCCCGTGAAGGCGTGCTGCATGACCGTGAAGCCGATCAGCATGACGATCAGCACGAGCCCGCCGATCAGCGCCGGCTGGACGAGGTCGCCCCCGAGCCGGCCCGTGACCGTGAGGCCCGCGGCCGCGACCCATGCAACGAGGAGGAGCCAGGTCGGGATCAGCATGATCGCGCGGTCGAAGCCGTGGATCGCGAGATGCACGATGAGGATCAGGCCGACGACGGCCAGCGCCGCGATCGAGGTGCGCGCGACCCCCGCCGCGATCGGTGGGTCGACGATCGCAAGCCCGACGAGCGCCGTCAGGAACACGAGCCAGAATATGGCGACGTGGCTGTAGCGCACGTGCCAGCGGTTCAGATTGAGATAGGCGAAGAGGAAGACCAGGAGCGTCGCGGCCAGCACGGCCTCCGCGCCGGCGCGATAGATCCGTTCCGCCGTCTCCGGGAGCGGGAAGATGCGCTGGAAGAAGCCGAAGTCGATGCACGCATAGGCCAGCACCGCCCAGGCGAGCGCGGCGGCGGCCGGGAAGATCAGCGCGCCCTTCACGACGAACACGATCGTGAGGAAGAGCGCCAGCAGCCCGGCGATGCCGATGATGATGCCCTTGTAGAGCAGCAGGCCCGAGACCTTCTGGCGGTAGGCCTCCGCTTCCCACAGATAGAGCTGGCCGATATTCGCGGAGGCGAGCTCGGCCACGAACGTGACGGTCGTGCCGGGGTCGAGCGTGATCTGGAAGAGGTCCGTGTCCGGCGACGGCTCCCGCTCGGGCCGGATGCCCTCGCTCGCCGTGATCGCCGCGATGCGGGTCGCCCCGAGATCGGGCCACACCATGCCGGAGCCGACGAGCCGGAAATGCGGTGCGACCAGCAGCCGCTCGATCTGCTCGTCGGACGAGTTCGTCAGCGCGAAGACGATCCAGTCCGGCCGCGAGCCGGCTTCGCGGGCCTTCACGGCGATGCGGCGCACGATGCCGTCACGGCCCGGCGCCGTCGAGATCTGCACGAGGTCGCCGTCGGAGCGGTAGCGCTCGATCATCGGCGTGAGGTCGATGGCCGACGCGTCCGGCGCCACGCGCACGGCCTCGACAGCCGCCGCCGGCAGCGCGCCGAAGAGGGACACGAGCGACGTGGCCAGGAGCCCGAGAACGAGGAGGAGAGAGCGCACCGGCTTTGGTGTTCCGTGCCTGTCAGCCACGGCTGCTTTGCATGGTCATTAGGGTGAAGGCGTGCCGCAAGGCAAAGGCCGGTTTGGTGCCCGCCGATTGCGCTGTGGAGAACGGCCCTGTGGGGTCGCTTTGCGGCCGAAAGGAGGATGGTCCCGACGCATGCGCCAACCTGTCCGCGGCTTCGCGGTCACCGGCATCATCATGCGCCGAAGGCCGCCGCGATCTGGCGGAGCGACTGGAGGTTCTTGATCGGGCCGATCGCCGCGATCGTCGGCGCGCCCGCGAGAATGCGCATGCCGGCCGCCCGCACCTCGTCCACCGTCACGGCGTCGACATGCGCGATGGTCTCCTCGGCCGGGATGATGCGGCCCCAGGCGAGAAGCTGGCGCGCGGCGCGGTCGATGCGGCCGCCGGGCGTCTCCAGCGAGGCGAGCATGGCGACCTTCAGCTGCGCGCGGGCGCGTGTCAGCTCGATCGGCTCGATGCCCTGCGCTGCCTCGCGGGACGTTGCCGTCACGACCTCGACGAGCTTGCCGAGGTCGGCGCCGGACGTGCCCGCCCCGATGCCGAACAGCCCGCAATCCGTGAAGGGCCAGTGGAAGGCGTCGATCGAATAGGCGAGGCCGCGCGTCTCACGCACCTCGTGCCACAGGCGCGAGGTCAGGCCGCCGCCGAGCGCCTGGGCGAAGATGTGGGTGGCGAAGTAGGACGGGTCGCGGAACGACACGCCCGGCAGGCCGATCATCAGGCTCGCCTGTTCGAGCTTGCGCTTCAGCCGACGCTCGCCGCCCGTATAGGTGCCGTGCGGCGGCTCGGGCGCCTGCGCCTCCGGGATGCCGCCGAGCCCCCGCTCGACCGCATCGAGCACACGGGCGTGATCGACCTGGCCGGCGGCCGCGAAGACCATGCGGGCCGGCGTGTATTCGCGCGCCATGAAGGCCCGGATGATCGCGGCGTCGAAGCTGTTGATCGTGTCCGGCCGCCCCAGGATCGGTCGCCCGATCGCCTGCCCGGCGAAGGCGATCTCCATGAAGGCGTCGCCCACGGCATCGTCCGGCGAATCCTCGATCGCGGCATATTCCTGCAGGATGACGTTCTTCTCCCGCGCGAGCTCGGTCGGGTCGAACAGCGAGTTCGTCAGGATGTCGCCGATGACGTCGATCGCGAGCTCGATGTCCTGCCCGAGCACGCGGGCCGTGTAGCTCGTGAATTCGGTCGAGGTGGCGGCGTTGATCTCGCCCCCGACATTCTCGATGTCCTCGGCGATCTGGCGGGCGTTGCGCCGCGGCGTGCCCTTGAAGGCCATGTGCTCGATGAGGTGCGAGAGCCCGTGCTCCGCCTCTCGCTCGTTGCGGGAGCCGGCCGCAACCCAGATGCCGAGCGTCGCGGTCTCGACGCCGGGGAAGTTCTCGGTCGCGACCGTCAGACCGTTCGGCAGGCGCGAGATGCGGATGCCGGCCTCGTCCGTCGTAGCCGGGCTCACGCTGCGCGACCGGTCACGGCACGGGCTTCGGCGCGGATATAGGCCTCGATCGCCACGGGGTCGTTGGGAAGGTGGGTCAGGCGCTCGGGCCGGTGCATCAGGTCCGCAAGGTGGGGCGGCAGGGGCGGGCGGAGCCCCGTCGCGCGCTCGACGGCATCGGGGAACTTGGCCGGATGCGCGGTCGACAGCGCCACGACCGGCGTCGCCGGGTCGTGCGCAAGGTGTCGGCGGGCGGCCCGGACGCCGATGGCGGTGTGCGGATCGAGAAGGTAGCCTGCCTCGCGCCAGGTGCGGGTGATCTCGTCGGCGACCTCGTCCTCCGGCACAGCCGAACCCTCGAAGTCGCGTCGGATCGCGGCGAGCGGCTCGGGCGCGACCGTGAAGGAGCGAGACTGGTTGAGGCCGGCCATCAGCCCGCGCAGTGCGGCGGCATCGCGGCCATAGGCCTCGAACAGCAGCCGCTCGAAATTGGACGACACCTGGATGTCCATGGACGGCGAGGTCGTCGGAACGACGCCCTGCACCTCGTAGAGCCCGGTGGCAAGAGTGCGGGCCAGGATGTCGTTGGCGTTCGTTGCCACCACGAGCTGCTCGATCGGCAGCCCCATCCGCTTCGCGACGTAGCCCGCGAGCACGTCGCCGAAATTGCCGGTCGGGACGGAGAACGACACTGGCCGGAGCGGCGAGCCCAGAGCGGCGGCTGCCGTAAAGTAGTACACGGCCTGCGCGGCGACCCGGGCCCAGTTGATCGAGTTGATGCCGGAGAGCTGCATCTCGTCGCGGAAGCGGGGATTGCCGAACATCGCCTTCACGAGCGCCTGGGCGTCGTCGAAGGTGCCGTCGATGGCGATCGCATGGATGTTCGAATCCGGCACGGATGTCATCTGCCGCCGCTGCACCTCCGAGACGCGCCCATGCGGATAGAGGATGAACACGTCGACGCGCGGCGATCCCGCGAAGGCCGCGACCGCGGCGCTGCCCGTGTCGCCGGACGTCGCGCCGACGATCGTCGCGCGCTGCCCGCGAGCGGCCAAAACATGGTCCATCAGCCGCCCGAGCAGCTGCATCGCGACGTCCTTGAAGGCGAGCGTCGGCCCGTGGAAGAGCTCCTGGACGAAGAGGTTGTCGCCGATCTGCACGAGCGGGCAGACGGCCGGATGCCGGAACGTGGCGTAGGCGTCATCGATCATGCGGCCGAACTCGGCCGCCGGGAACTCGTCGCCGACAAGCGCGCCGAGCACGGTCTTCGCGACCTCCGCGTAGGGCTGGCCGGCAAAGCCTGCGATCGTCGCCGGGCTCAGGGTCGGCCAGGTCTGCGGAACGTACAGGCCGCCGTCACGTGCGAGGCCGGCAAGCAGGGCATCCGTGAAGGAAAGCGGCGGCGCCTCGCCGCGGGTCGAGATGTGAAGCAAGATCGGAGCTCGTGAGGAACCCGCAGGATAGAGTCTCCGCTCCGCCTTTCCAAGGCTCGGACCGCCGCATCGCTTTCGACGCCCCGAACACGCCCGCCAGACCGAGCAGGACTCCTCGTTCCGCCGGCCGAAACCATTCGGCCCTGCCGCGCGTATTGGCTCCTATGAACCGTTGGGCGCGCCATTCTGGCGTTCTCCCACACGGAGCATCGGGAGAAACAAGAATGCGTTCAACTCTGTCAGCTCTGGTCATCGCCGCCGGCCTCATGGGCCTCGGGGCGAGCGCCCAGGCCGCTCCGGCTGCCGCCCCCGCCGGCATCGCGACTGCGGTTCCTGCGGTGCAGGTCCAGATGCGCCGTGAGCATCGCATGATGCGCCACCGGATGGAGCGCCGGGCCGTTCGCCGTCATGTCGAGCGCAAGATGATGCGCCGGGAGATGCGTCGCGAGATGCGCCGCCGCTAAACGGCATAGTCGGTGTCGCGCCGGGATCCCGGCGCGACATTGCCTGGGCAGCAAGCACAGGCCATTGTTCCCCATGCCCTGGCTGCTTCTGTTTATCGCCGGTCTTCTCGAAATCGGCTGGGCCATCGGGCTCAAATACACCGACGGCTTTTCGCGTCCGCTCCCCACCCTTCTGACGATCGCCAGCATGGTCGCCAGCGTAGCCCTCCTTGGGCTCGCGCTAAAGGAACTGCCGGTCGGAACGGCCTACGCAGTCTGGACGGGGATAGGCACGGTCGGGACTGCCATCTTGGGCATGGTCCTATTCGGTGATCCTGCGACCGCCTTGAGGCTGGCCTGCATAGGCCTGATCGTCGCCGGAATACTCGGCCTCAAGCTCGTCTCCTGAACCAGGACGGATCCGCTTCCAGGCGAAAACCGCGAACACGCCGACCAGCGTCAGCCCCAGCCCGAACCACGTGAATGCGTATTTCAGGTGGTCGTTCGGCAGGTTGATGCGCGTCTGCCCGCCGCGCGGCCAGCCGCCCGGGTTGGGCGTCGAATCGGCATCGACATAGAACGGCGCGAGCCGCCGGAGCGAGCGCCCGGTCGCCATGCTTCCGAGATCGCGCACGAACCAGTCGTCACGCCCGAGATCGTTCGCCGGCACGAACAGCCCGCGAGCCTCGGGATTGCGCAGCATACCGGTCACCGTGACTTCGCCCGTCGTCTGAGCCGCCGCGCGCTTCGCCGGATCCCGCAATTCCGTCGGCACGAAGCCGCGGTTGATCATCACCAGCGATCCGTCGGCCTTACGTAGCGGTGTGAAAACGTAGAAGCCCTGGAGAGCCTGGCCGCGGCGCTCCTCGGCGAGGCCATGCAGCTGGACCTCGCGGTCGTGCAGGAAAGTCCCGCTGAGCTGCACGCGGCGAAACTCGTCCGCCGCCGGGGACCAGGAGGACCACGCCCCTTCCGCCGGCGCCGGCACGGCAGTCCCGAACGCGCGCGTATCGATGGCCGCGAGGAGGCTTTCCTTCCAGCTCTTCCGCTCGAGTTGCCAGATCCCGAGCGTCACGAGGATGGCGAGCGCGATCGCTGTCGCGATCGCGGGCGCGAGGAGGCTGCGCCACGCGGGGATCCCTGAGGAAGCGGTCAAAGCTGGAGCCGGCCCTGTTCGGCCTTGTTGGCGAACTGGGATGCGATGAGCAGGCCCTTCGCGGGACGCACCATGAGGCCGGTGAGGATCAGCGTGAGCGGGATCCAGAGCGACATGTGGACCCAGATCGGCGGCTCGTAGGCGAACTCCGACCACATCGCGAGGCCGACCACGATCACGCCGACGATCGACATGACGAAGAAGGCGGGGCCGTCGCCGGCATCGATGAACTGGAAGTCGAGCCCACAGACCTCGCAGCGCGGGCGGACTGTCAGGAAGCCCGTAAGGAGCTTGCCCTTGCCGCATCGCGGGCAGCGGCAGCGCAGCCCGCTGGAGATCGCCGAGGGGCGGGCATGCTGGTCGTACACGGGCTCACCGCAAGGGTCTGTGAAACGAAGAAGGGCGGCTTTCGCCGCCCTTCATGTGGTGTCCGAACGCAGATTTGTCAGTGGCCGGCGCTGGCGCCCGATCCCCAGACGTAGATCGAAGCGAACAGGAACAGCCACACCACGTCGACGAAGTGCCAGTACCAGGCCGCGAACTCGAACCCGAGATGCTGCTGCTGCGTGAACTGGTTGTCGTAGGCGCGCCACAGGCAGACGGCGAGGAAGATCGTGCCGATCACGACGTGGAAGCCGTGGAAGCCCGTCGCCATGAAGAAGGTGGCGCCGTAGATGTGACCCGAGAAGCCGAAGGCGGCGTGGCTGTACTCGAACATCTGGCAGAAGGTGAAGAGCACGCCGAGGCCGACCGTCAGCGCGAGCCCCTGCAGAACGCCCTTGCGGTCGCCTTCGATGAGCGCGTGATGCGCCCACGTGATGGTCGTGCCGGATGTCAGCAGGATCAGGGTGTTGAGCAGCGGCAGGTGCCAGGGATCGAAGGTCTCGATACCCTTCGGCGGCCAGGAGCCCAGAAGCTCGCTGCGCGTATATTGGTGTGCGTCGGCCGGATAGAGCGCGGCGTCGAAATAGGCCCAGAACCAGGCCACGAAGAACATCACCTCGGAGGCGATGAACATGATCAT
>CAXUKK010000043.1:4299-11055 GCA_964251455.1 uncultured Enterovirga sp. | reverse complement strand
GTCTTCAGGTCATCACTCATTCGTCTCCTCCACGCGTTTCGGATTCAGGGGTGCCGCCTGCCTGGATCTCGCCCAGGTAGTCGCCAAGGCGATCGAAGCTGTCGTCGTAGAAGCGGCGGTACAGGGTGAGCCACTCGTCCACGTCGCGCAGCGGCCGAGGCTCGAGGCGACACGGCCGCCACTGCGCTTCACGCCCGCGGCTGATCAGCCCGGCCTTCTCCAGCACCTTCAGGTGCTTCGAGATGGCCGGCAGGCTTATGCGAAACGGCGCGGCAAGCTCCCCCACGTTCGTCTCGCCGCGGGATAAACGCGCCAGGATCGCCCGCCGGGTCGGATCGGCAAGTGCCGAGAAGGTGGCCGTGAGATGGTCCGGGGTCAAAGTCTGTTCGCCGCGCAGTTAATTAACTTTACGGTTAAGTACACAGCGCCCGGAGAAGCGTCAAGTGGGGCGTGAGCTATCGACGAGAGGCGGGCCCTCTGAGCGGTGCCCGTTCCCGGCATGCAGGCGAATGGCGCGTCCGCTCGCTTGCGCGGGCAATCAGGCTGCAGGGCGTCTTGCCAGAGCGAGGCCGAACCCGAGGGCGATCATCGCGGCACCCGAGCCCTCTCGGAGGCGGCGGATCAGCGTCGGACGCGCTGCCGCGCCCTTCCGGATGCTGCTCGCCGCAAACGCGACGACGATGTCGGCGAGCGTGTTGAGCACGACGGACAGGAAGCCGAGCACCACGAACTGCATGGCCACCCCGCCTGCGGCCGGGTCCACGAATTGCGGCACGAAGGCGAGGAAGAAGGCGGCTGTCTTCGGGTTCAGCGCTTCGACCAGTACACCTTCGCGAAATGCACGACGCGGACCCAAAGGTGGCGTCGCAGGCCCGCCGTTCGAGGCAGCGGAAGCGTCTCGCCGGGCCGCCTGGATCGTTCGAACGCCGACCCAGACCAGGTAGGCCGCGCCGATCAGCTTCAATGCGGTGAAGAGTTCCGCGCTGGCGAGCACGATCGCGGACACACCGAGGCTTCCCGCCAGGACATGAACCATGCCGCCAAGTCCGGTGCCAAAGCTTGACGCGACGCCTTCCGCGCGGCCGCCGGCGAGCGTACGGGCGGCGACGTAGAAGATGCCTGGGCCAGGCGTGACCGCGAGCAGGAACGCCGCCGCGATGAACAGGGCGAGTTGGCTGATTTCTGGCATCGTGAAGTCCTATGCTTCCGCGCGAAGCAGGCGCCGGATGACCTTGCCCGTGGTGGTCATCGGCAGGTCGGGACGGAAAGCGATCTCCCGCGGATATTCGTGGGCCGACAGCTTCTCGCGCACGAAGCTCTGGATGTCGGCCGCGAGGGCGTCCGACGGCTCGTAGCCGGGTTTCGGCACGACAAAGACCTTCACGATCTCGGTGCGGAGCGCGTCCGGCTTGCCGATCGCAGCCGCCAGCGCGACCGCCGGGTGGCGGAGCAGGCAATCCTCGATCTCGCCCGGGCCGATTCGGTAGCCGGCCGACGTGATGACGTCGTCGTCGCGTCCCACGAAGGCGATGTAGCCGTCCGGGTCGACGATCGCCTGGTCACCGGTCGTCATCCAGTCGCCGATGAACTTCCTGGCGGTCGCCTCGTCGTTGTTCCAGTAGCGCAGGAACATGACCGGGTTCGGCCGCCGTACGGCGATCTGGCCGAGTTCGCCCGGCTCGCAGCGGCTGCCGTCGTCACGGATCACCGCGACGTCGTGGCCGGGCAGCGGTTTTCCCGTTGCGCCCGGCTTGCCGATGCCGAGCGCCGAACACGTGCCGATCACGAGGTTGCATTCGGTCTGGCCGTAGGCCTCGTCGATCGGGATGCCGAGTGCCTCGCGGCCCCAAGCGGCGGTTTCGGCGCCGAGCGCCTCCCCGGCCGACATCACGCTGCGCATGGCGATGCCGAAACGCTCGCGCGGCCTGGACACGACGCGCAGCATGCGGAGCGCGGTCGGCGGGATGAAGGCGTTGCGGATGCCGTGGTCGGCGAGGAGCCGGAAGGCGAGTTCCGGATCGAACTTGTCGAACTTGCGCGCGACGACCGGCACGCCGTAGCGCAGGCTCGGCAGCAAGCAATCGAGCAGCCCGCCCGCCCAGGCCCAATCGGCCGGGGTCCAGAACCTGTCGCCCGGCTGGGGAAACAACCCGTGCGGAAACACGATGCCGGGCAGGTGGCCGAGCAGCACGCGGTGGGCATGCAGCGCGCCCTTGGCCGGGCCCGTCGTGCCCGACGTGTAGATCATCAGGGCCGGCGCGTCAGCACTAGTGTTCACGGCCGTGAACTCGGGCGCGGCCGCCGCGATAGCCTCCCAGAACCCCACCGTCGCGCCATCCGGGCCGTGGATGGACAGGATCGTCTCCAGGCCGGGAAGCCCGTCGCGGATGGTCGTGACTTTGGCGGCCCCTGCGGCCCCCGTGATCAGCGCCTTCGCGCCGGCATCTGCGAGGCGATAGGCGAGCGCATCCGCGCCGAACAGGGAGGCCAGGGGCAGGGCGATGGCGCCGAGCTTGTAGATCGCAACATGCGCGACCGGGACGGCAACCCCCTGCTGCAGAAGAACGGCAACGCGATCGCCAGGACCGATGCCGCGGGCGCGCAACACGTTCGCGAGCCGGTTCGAGCGGTCGCGGAGTTGCCCGTAGGTCAGGATCTCGGTTGTGTCGTCAGGCCGGACCTCGATGACGGCCGGGCGGTCGGGGTCGGCGCCCGCCCAGCGATCGGCGACGTCGACGCCCATGTTGTAGCGGGCGGGGATCTGCCACCGGAAACCGGCCCGCAGCATCTCGAAATCGCGCGAGGCCGGGAGGCTGAAGCCGATCCCGTCGGCTGGTATCTGGCCAGAGCCGGGGAGCGCGGCGGACGTGGCCGTTCGCTCCGAAGGGGCGAGGTGCCCGGGCTTACGCCGCGGCGGCGAGGCTCTTTTCGGCGATCTCGCGCTTCAGGCGACGAACCCGCAGCGACAGCTCGTCCTCGGACGCCTTGGCCAGGAACGAGTCGAGCCCGCCGCGATGCTCGACGGAGCGGAGCGCGTGCGCCGTGATCCGGAGGCGGACGGAGCGGCCGAGCCTGTCCGAGATCAGCGTCACGTTGACGAGGTTCGGCAGGAAGCGCGTCTTCGTCTTGCGGTTCGAGTGGCTGACCAGATTGCCGACAAGCACGGCCTTGCCGGTCAGTTCGCAGCGACGGGACATGTGAAAGATCCTGTGGTCTCACGCCGAGCCCGCGCGAGCCGGATCAGCCCGGCGCTTGGATCGACGAAAATTCCGATGTGAAGGCCGGGCCTATACGAAACCCGGCCGGGAGCGTCAAGGATGGAGGGCGGTCTGCCAGACGCGTTGACATGGCTACCCGGCCAGGCATCCTCTGACAATGCGCTACGTTCCGCTGGATCAACTCACGGCCAAGGTCGACGAATACGTCCATCTCGCGGAAGCTGGCGAGACCATTGTCGTAACCGAAGCGGATCGCCCCGTGGCCGAGCTCGTGCCCCCGAGGGCTGCGGACCAGCCCCACAGAGACGAGGACGTCCTCGCACGCGGTGTCCGCGAAGGCTGGATCACGCCGCCCTCCGAGCATCGAATCGGAGTGCCTCCATCCTTCCCCTGCATGTCGTTCGAGGAACTCATGCTGGAGATTGCGCGGGACCGAGAGGACTAGGTGATCTATCTCGATAGCTCGGTCCTGCTGGCGCATCTCTTTTCCGAGGAACGCCGAACGGACCCGGCGCTCTGGGGTGAGCGCCTCGTGTCCAGCCGGCTTCTCGAATACGAGGTAATCAATCGCCTCCACGCGAGGGGATTGAGCGGTGCCACATTCGATGCCGCACTCTCGCTCGTCAGAGCGATCTATTTTTTGGACCTAGCTCCAGACGTCCTGGTGCGAGCCCGCGAGCCGTTCCCGGTTCCCGTACGGACCCTTGACGGGCTGCATCTGGCGTCGCTCGTGTATCTCAGCCGAACGGAGCCAACCATCCGTCTGGCGAGCTACGACCTCAGAATGCGAGGCGGGGCCATTGCGCTCGGCATGTCGTGCCTTGAGATGTGAGACCCTCCGTCAAGCCAACAGCTTCGCCAACACCCGCGAATCCACGTTCCCGCCCGACAGGAGGATGCCCACGCGCTGGCCCGCAACGGGCACGATTTCGTTCAGCACGGCTGCGGCCGCCAGACACCCGGTCGGCTCGGCCACGATCTTGAGCCGCTCCATGAGGAACCTCATCGTGTCGACGAGCATGGCGTCCGAGACCGTCAGGACGTCCGTGACGTATTTGCGGATCAGCGGGAACGTGCGCTGCCCGAGATGCGTCGTCAGCGCGCCGTCGGCGATCGAGACCGGCACGGGGATGCGCACGATCTGCCCTTCGCGGAACGAGCGCTGGCCGTCGTTTCCGGCCTCCGGCTCGACGCCGTAGACCTTGCAGCCGGGCGACCGCGCTGCCGCCGCGAGCGCGGAGCCCGACAGGAGGCCCCCGCCGCCGAGGCAGACGAAGAGCATGTCGAGCGGACCGACCTCGTCGAACAGCTCCAGCGCGGCCGTGCCCTGGCCGGCGATGACGTCGGCATGGTCGTAGGGCGGGATCATGGTCAGGCCGCGCTCGGCCGCGAGCTGCCGCCCGATCGCCTCCCGGTCGTCCTTGTAGCGGTCGTAGGTCACGACCTCGCCGCCATAGCCCTTCGTCGCCTCGAGCTTCAGCACGGGCGCGTCTGCCGGCATGACGATGACGGTCTTCACGCCGAGCAGGCTGCCCGCGTAGGCGATGGCCTGGGCGTGGTTGCCCGACGAGAACGCCACGACGCCACGCGCCTTCTGCGCGTCCGGCAGCGCCGCGATGGCGTTGTAGGCGCCGCGGAACTTGAAGGCGCCCGAACGTTGCAGATTCTCGCATTTGAAGAACAGCGACGCGCCCGTGCGCTCGTCGGCGATGCGCGACGTCATCACGGGCGTGCGGTGGGCGACCCCGGCGAGGCGTTTCGCGGCCGCCTCGACATCCGCGAAGGTCGGAAGCACCACGTCCGGTGCGGGCTGGGACAGGGCTGCGCTCATGGCGTTCATCCGTGCGTGAAGGCGGGGGGCCGCTTGTCGAGGAAGGCCGCCATGCCCTCCTTCTGGTCGGCGGTGGCGAACAGGGCGTGGAAGACGCGGCGCTCGAAACGGATGCCCTCGGCCAGGCTCGTCTCGTCGGCCCGGTTGATCGCCTCCTTCGTCATCATGGCGACGGGCGTCGACATGGACGCGATCGTCTGGGCGGCCGCAAGCGCGACGTCGCTGAGCTCGGCCGCCGGCACCACGCGGGCCACGAGGCCGGAGCGCTCGGCCTCGGCCGCGTCCATCATGCGGCCCGTGAGGCAGAGGTCCATGGCCTTCGCGCGTCCGACGAGGCGCGCCAGGCGCTGGGTGCCGCCGATGCCCGGCATGACGCCGAGCTTGATCTCGGGCTGGCCGAACTTCGCCGTATCGGCCGCAATGATGAAGTCGCACATCATGGCGAGCTCGCAGCCGCCGCCAAGCGCGAAGCCGGCGACCGCCGCGATGATCGGCTTGCGCCGTTCCGCCACCCGGTCGGCGAGGCGGAACAGGTCGTCCAGATAGGTGCCCGGATAGGTGAGGGACGCCATTTCGGCGATGTCGGCGCCGGCCGCGAAGGCGCGGTCCGAGCCTGTGACGATCGCGCAGCCGATGCCGGGATCCGCGTCGAATTCCGTCAGGGCCTGCACGAGTTCGGCGATCAGCGCGGAATTCAGCGCGTTCAGCGCCTTGGGCCTGTTCAGCGTAATCCGGCCGACCCGCTCCTGCCGGTCAACAAGGATGTGTTCATACATGCCGTGCGTTCCTTGAACCCGGAACGCAGCGCTAGTTGAGCCGGCGGGCGGCCGCAAGACCATGTGGCGACGGCGCGCCACCAGCCTAAAATCACGCCATCCGGACCTCAGGACCTTTGACGTCCCTGCGGTCCTGGACTAGACCAAGCGTACAAGCAAAAACCGTGCCGAATGGCGTGGGTGGGGTACGTATGGCGTTGATGCAGCGACTCGAAATGCGCCAGGGTCAGTCCCTGGTGATGACGCCGCAACTTCTGCAGGCGATCAAGCTGCTTCAGCTCTCGCATCTCGACCTGGTCAGCTATGTCGAGGCGGAACTCGAACGAAATCCGCTTCTCGAGGCCAGCGACCGGGACGCCGACGGCGGCGCCGATGCTGCCCTCGCGGGCGTTGGCCATCAGGCTGCCGAGGTCATCCGGGCGGGTGACATCGACCTGTCGCGCGGGGAGATCGACCATGATCACGCGCCGTCGCTGGAGAACGTCTTCGATGAACCTGCGGGCAGCATCGCGCCCGACCCGGGCGTCGAAGCCTTCACGCTGTCGAGTCCGGCGTGGCAGAAATCCGGCGGTTCGTTCGATGGCGAGGATACGGACTTCGCCGCCAGGCTGACCACCGAGATCTCGCTCCACGATCACCTTGTCGCGCAACTCGATCTCGCGGTCGCGAACGCCGTCGATCGCCTGATCGGCCGCCACGTCATCGATGCCGTGGACGAGGCCGGATATCTCGGCGAGACATGCGGGCAGATCGCGGACACGCTGGGTGTCAGGATCACGGCCGTCGAGCGCGTGCTCGAGGTCGTACAGTCCTTCTCGCCGACCGGGATCGCGGCCCGCAACCTCGCCGAATGTCTCGCGATCCAGTTGCGCGAGCGCGACCGTTACGATCCGGCCATGCAGGCGCTCGTCGGCCGGCTCGATCTCGTGGC
>CAXUKK010000043.1:0-4289 GCA_964251455.1 uncultured Enterovirga sp. | reverse complement strand
AGATCCGCCAGCTTGATCCGAAGCCCGGCCGCTCCTTCGGCGGCGGGCCCGTCCAGACGCTCGTGCCGGACGTGTTCGTGCGCGCGGCGCCGGACGGGAGCTGGCATATCGAGCTCAACCCGGACACGCTGCCCCGCGTGCTCGTGAACCAGGCCTACCACGCGAAGGTCTCGCGGCAGGTGAAGGGCGAGGCCGAGAAGAGCTTCATCAGCGAGTGCCTGCAGAGCGCGAACTGGCTGACGCGCTCCCTCGAGCAGCGCTCGAAGACGATCCTGAAGGTCGCGAGCGAGATCGTGCGCCAGCAGGACGGGTTCTTTGCCCACGGCGTCGCCTATCTGCGCCCGCTGAACCTCAAGACGGTCGCGGACGCGATCGGCATGCATGAATCGACCGTCTCGCGCGTCACGTCGAACAAGGCGATCGGGACGGCGCGCGGCACCTTCGAGATGAAGTATTTCTTCACCGCCTCGATCCCCAGCGCGTCAGGGGCCGAAGCGCATTCCTCGGAGGCCGTCCGCCATCGCATCCGCCAGCTCGTCGACGGCGAGAATGCCGAGGACGTCCTGTCGGACGATGCGCTCGTGAAGAAGCTGAACCGGGAAGGGATCGACATTGCCCGGCGCACGGTCGCGAAGTACCGCGAGTCGCTGCGCATTCCGTCCTCGGTCGACCGCCGGCGCGACAAACGCGTCGGCATGCGCTGAGGCGCGGTACCTCCAACGTCTCTGAGAGGAACGCCGGGCGTTTCCGCGGATTGATCGGCCAAGCCATCATTCCGAGGAGACCTCCATGAAGCTGATTTTCGCTGCCTTCGGCGCCGCCCTGATCGCCGGGCCCGCCCTGGCGCAGGCGACGCCGCCCGCCTCTCCCGCCCCGTCGTCTCCCCCGGCCAGCATGGCGGAAAGCCAGACCGCGCCGAGTCCTGCGAGCCGCGACGGCGGACGCCCGGGCAGGGGCGCGTATATCAAGATGCAGGGACCTGGCGGCTCCGAGATCACGGTGCGTTGCGCCGACGGCGAGTCCACCCGGGCCTGCGCCGAGATCGTGGGGCAACTGATCGAACGTGCACGCACCAGTTCCGCGGATCGCCGGCGCGACTGGAGCGGCGATCGCGACAGCACCCGGAGCGGCGACATGAGGGGCGGCGGGGACGCGCGCAGCGGCGGCGAGACCCGGGGTTATCGCGGCGAGCGCGATCGCGACTTCTGAACGCGGCGTCAGCCTATTCCGGCGTGAACCAGAGGGTCATCTGGTAGTCGATCGTGAGCTCCTCGCCTGCCGCGATGTCGCGGTGGGCGATGAGGTCGATCGCCAGCTCGTCGATGTGGCGGACGAAGTCACAATTCGGCGTGTAGGAGTGGTTGAGGAGGCTCGTATAGCCGAGCGCGATGCCCGCGCGGCCGTCGTGCCGGTAGAGGTCCTCCTCGGTCGTGTCATGCTCCCACATGAACACGTAGGTGAACACGATCGTCGGATCGACGGCCGCACGATCGCCGGGCGGGATGACCAGCACAGGTGAGCGCTCGATGAGCGTGCCGGCCGGGATGTCGGCTTCCGCGACGACGCCGCGCCCGCGCTGCCCCATCTGCAGAACGCGGAGCGGAAGACGCTGGCTGGACCGGACAGTCAGAGGCTCGAATGGCGCGTTCATGCAGCGTTAGCCCGTGCAGGAAGGGCGCGGCAGGAAAGCCGGCCCGGAAGAGTTGCGGCGGCGCCTTGCGGGGCTATGAGGCACGAGGTGAGGCACGCGTCGGCCCGATAAGCAGGCGAGGCGTCCAGGGTTCCGGGACGGCGTGCCCATTTAATCGGCATTCGGATCGAGGAGCCCAAGCGCCTCGACTCTGGCGAGGTCGCCCTGGAGCAGCTTCTCACCGATGTCGCGCCGGTAGCGCCCGTCCGGCACGAGCACGCGGTCGGCCAGGCGGTAGGCTTCGTCGCGTGCTGCCGCAATGCTCGGCCCGGTTCCGGTGACCACGGCGGTCCAGCCATACATCCCGCTCGTCACCATCGTGCCGAAGTCGTCCTGTCCGATCTCCCCAGGATGGAAGTTCGGACGGTCGCGTGGAGACAACTCGCCCTCGAACAGGAGCGGCAGGCCCGTCGGGGCATCCACTTCGCGCCGCGTATACGGGAACGGCGGCGTCGTCAGCACGACGCCGAGGGCGAAGCCCGGCCGGGTGCGGAACGGGGTCCCTGATCGCGTGACCATGAGGCGAAACAGCTCCGCCCAGGAGGTCTCCTGCAGCGGATCGAGGATCGCGAAGCCTGGGTACCCGAACCGGCAGGTGAACTCGAGCGGCCAGATGCCTTTGCGATTCACGATGGTGTTGAGGTTGATGTAGCCGAGATAGCCGTTCTGCCGCAGCAGCGGTGCCATGCGGGCGAGCGTCCGCGCGAAGAAGGTCCTGGTCCGCTCGTAGGTGACGACGGTGCCCATCTCGCCCGTGAGCTCGCCCATGTCGCCCGGGAAGAAGCGCTTGTGCTCCCAGTCGAGGCAGGCGGGTTCGAGGAAGCGCTCCCCGTCGAAATAGGCGCCGACACCCATCTCGACCCCTTCGACATGCTCCATCAGGATGAAGCGCGCGGGCTTGTCGCGGCCCGCGAGCCGGGCCTGCACCATCGCGGCCACGTCGCGCCCGTCGGCGAGCCGTCCGACGTAATTGTCCGATGCGCCGAAACCGTCGCCGGAGAACTTGAGTACGTAGCGGCCGGGGCGCCTCGCCAGGAAGGCGAGCGCCGGCTCCGCGGCCTCGAACTCCCACACGCCCGCGATGGCGAGGCCGATCCCGGCCAGGACCTCCTGCGCATAGGCGCGGTCCTTCTCCAGCCGGTCGCCGAAGGCCGAGCCGCCGATCACCTGAAGCCCGTCGGCGCGCAGCTCGTCCTGGAGTGCGCCGCGACCTTTGGCGACGTTCTCGAACAGGATCATCCCGTCCTGTCCGGCCTCGCGGAGCCAGCCGAGTTCGGAGCGCCAATCCTCCGTCCGCGGCACCAGCCCCGCCATGGTGCCATGCGCGAGCGGCTCGGCGATGGAGACGCGGACCTCGTGGCCATCCTCGATGAGGCGGGTGTAGAGCGCGCCGAGATCGCAGGTGTCGCCGATTCCGAGGAAACGCATCCGTCCGCTCTCGCAGGCAATTTCGGCGAGCACAATCCTTGAGGCCGGCATGGCTCTCACGCGGCATTAACAAGTTCGTGCGACACCCCGAGCGGGGCGTGTGCGCCCCATCGTCCGAACAGAGCAGCGTAATGCCATGGACGTAGCAGCCGCCCGCGATCTGCCGGCGAACTTCACGACGCGGCTCACGCTTTACGGCCTGAGCGAGACGAGCTTCGACGGCCTCGCCCGGCTGTGGCCCAGCGTGGAGCCGGCCCTGGTTGCGGGGCTGGATGAGTTCGTCGTCCTTGAGCTCGGCAATCCACCGACCCGCGCCCTGTTCGAAGCTCACGGCGAGACCATCCGGCGCCTCGAGCTCGACCATGTCGGTCTCGTGCTCTCGGGTCGGGTCGATGCGGGCTATGTCCGCTCGTGCCGGCACCTCACGGTCGAACACGAGCGGCTTGCGGTTTCCGCACGGACACGCCTGTTTGCACGGCACGTCGTGTACACGGCGATCACGCGCCGGCTGGAGCGCCGCTACCGGTTGGGCAGCGGACGATTCGCGCAAGCCATCCGGCTCGTCGGAGCCGCCCTCGATTACGACGTCGCCATGACGATGTCGCTGCAGCAGGACGCAGCCCTGAAGGCCTCCGAGCTGCGCCGGGAGGTCATCGAAGGGGCGATCGGCGAGTTCGAGCCCGCGATCTGCAGCGTCGTGAAGGCCGTGTCGGCCGCGTCGCAGGCGCTGCGGACGAGCTCCGCCGACATGCGCCAGGTCGCGAGCGAGACGTCGAGCCGCATGAACTCGGCCGCGCGGTCGGCCGGCGAAACCCAGGAGCGCGTCGTCGCCGCCGCCGCCGCCACCGATCAGCTTGCGCTGGCCATCACGGAAATCGGAAAACAGAGCGGCGAAAGCCTCGACCGCGCCCGGAATGCGGCCGACGACGCCCGCACATCCATGGACGGGCTGGAAGAGCTTGCGCGCGCGGCCGACCAGATCGGATCGGTGGTGGAGCTGATCTCGAAAGTCGCCGCTCAGACGAACCTGCTCGCTCTCAACGCGACGATCGAGGCGGCGCGGGCTGGTGAAGCAGGGCGTGGTTTCGCCGTTGTCGCCCAGGAGGTGAAGGCACTTGCGGGAGAGACGGCGCGCGCGACGGGCGAGATCTCGCGCCAGACGGCCGGGATC
>CAXUKK010000042.1:0-11313 GCA_964251455.1 uncultured Enterovirga sp. | reverse complement strand
CAGGCGCCGCATCCGCCGGCTCCGGGCTTGCCCGGTTCCGGCCCAATCAAGGTCTTCCGCCCTGTTGACGCCTCGCGAGAGCGCCCCTCGGCGAAGAGGACGGGTGCGGTCTACAGCATATATTCCTAGCTTGTCAAGTGCAAACGGCCTCGGCCCCGCGAAGCGGTCCGCGTCTTGGCGCGCGAGGCGTGGGACGCGCCGCGATGCCCGACCGGCAAAGCGCGGCAGCCGACCTTTCGACAACGCTTCACTCTGCGCCATCTAGACAACCTTAAGGCGAAGTGCTTTCCGTGAACAAAAGGGCGGGGCTCGGCAGTGGCGCGTTATTCGAGGCTTGTGGTCGGGGTCTTTGCGTGCGGGTTGAGCACAGCAGCTTGGGGCCAAGGTGCCGGCGACCTGCTTGGTGCATTCGGCGGCCTGATCGCCGCGGCGCAGGCGCAAGCTGCTCAGGAGGCCTGGGCGAGGCAGCCTGACCTTCGGCGATATTGTCTGGAGCGAGCGGTTGCCCGCCAGGGCGGCTCGATCGGCCGGCTTATTCAGAACGGTATAGCGCCCGAGGATCCCCGGTTGCAGCGCGTGCGTGGGGAATGTGCCCGTTTCGAGCCGTCCGCCCTGAAAGCCGGATACCGGTGCACGGTAACGGACGACAACGGCTCCGCGGTGCCGAGCTGGTGCGACCAGCGGTTCGGTCGCCAGGATCCGTATGGTCGGCTGCAATATGTCGATATCAGGAGCGCCGTCGACGTTCACTTCAACGGCGGTGCCGTGACCCTGTTCGACGTCGAAAACGATAGCGGTCGCCAAGAAAGAGCCGATCGCGCGGCGGGTGCCGTGAGACAGACGGAGCTGGCAAGACTTCGAAGCACCCTCGACGCCTACCGCTCGTCCCGCTCAGAACTGGTCAGAGGACAGTCTCAGGGACTACTCCAGCGGGCAGCCCTTGCGGCCAACTCTCCTCAGGGACCATCGGATTCGGCGCTGGATGCTCTCCGGCAGGACCAGCAGCGCCTGGTTCAATTGGAGCAGCTTGAACTGGCCCGCATGGCGGCGCTGGACAAACTCTCCGCTCTGAAGGCTCGAACCGAGAAGAAGGCGGAAACGGCCTCGCCCGAGCTGCGGGACGAGCTGTCTCGCCTCAACGTGCAATACCTCGCCGCGTTGAAGCCGCCGGCAATGCCTGTCGCGGCAGCTACGACTCTCCGGAAGATCGACAACGTCTCGCCGACCTTCGATTGCGGCAAGGCGAAGACGCCCATTGAACTGACGGTCTGCTCCGATCAAACCTTGTCGCGCTTGGACGTCGAGCTCTTCCAGCCGTACTACGTCCTCCGCCATCTGCGCCCGGAGCTCCGAGACGAGCTCAAGCAAGAGGCTATCGACAACACCCGCCGCGTGCTCGGAGAGTGCAGGCTTCCGGGGGGCGGCACTGTTTCCCCCGCGGCCGTCAAGGCCGCTGTCCCGTGCGTGGCCAAGTTGTACCGGGGGCAGCGCGACAGCTGGCGTGCGAGGGTGGTGGCCGAAACGAACGGCCTCGGTCGCGACGAGGCCACCCGCCCGGCGACCGAGCACCTGCAACTCGAGCAGGCACTGCAATTGGCGGGTTTCCTGCCGGCCGAGACGGTGCTGGACGGCGTGTTCGGTGCGAAGACCCGTGCGGCGATCACGAGCTTCCAGAACGCGGAAGGGCTGCCGGCGGACGGTCTCATGACGGTGGCCACCGCGGAGCGACTAAAGGTTCGGGCAAACGCCGGCCCGGCCGTGCCGGTCGCCACGGCCCCAAGCGGGACGGCGACGGACGCCTTGGTGGCTCTTCACGCGCGGTATGTGGCGCTGGATGCTCGTCTGGACGAGGCACTGGCGCAACGCGTTCGCGTCGAGCAACTGACGGCGAAGCTGGACGAGGCGCGAAAGGCGGGCGAAGCCGCGCTGGCGCAGTCGCTGCCCGATGCGACCCGATCCCGGGTCGAAGGCTTGCTTCAGGATCTGCGCAATGGCGCGAACAGTTCAGACCCGGCCACGCTAGGGCGCCTGGCACTCGACTTCGACAATCTGAAGCCGGGGTTGGACGATGCCGTCGCACTTGCGAAGGCGACCACTCCAAAGAACGGCTTTCTCCTGGAAGGCGACCCCGACGAGATCGTCGTCCTGTACAACGATGGTGGCCGTGCGCCGTCGGTGATCAGGAATCTGAGGGGGGAACTCGTCTTCGATGCCGGCCGGACGACTGCCTGCCAGGCGAATGGCGGAACGCCGACCGGGCCCTTCGTGCGCGCCTTGAACGCGCGCCTTCAGCGGTGGGGCCAGTCACTCACCTTTCCGCTGGGGCGGTGCAATCCGGGCGCACTCGCCGCGACCGACCTCGTCGTCATTTCTCGCGGGCCGTTGCTGAAGGAACGCGCGTCGGACGTGCGCACCATCCTGTCCGCGGTCGATTCGGGGCTCCTCGCCAAGATGTTCAGCATCACGGGCGACGAGGTGAAAGCGGCCGAGCAGGCGCAAGCCGTAAGGGTTCTTGAGATCGAGACGGCTGTCGAGACCGAGGGCAGGCTCGGCTACGCCATCGTCATCGTGGAGAACGGATCGCGCGTGGTCTGCCAGGCTCTTGCCCGGTCGGATGAACGCGACGCCCATGAACTGCTCCTGAAACCGGCCGTGGCCCGCCTGGCGAGCGAACTGAAGGGGCCGCCCACGTTCGTCGCAACCTCGGCGGATGCCGCGTTCCTTGCTGCGAAGCGTGGACAATGCGGGGCGATCTATGCCGCCAGCGGCGACTTGCGGGACGTCGCTGGGGCGATGCGACGAGACGGGATCAATTTTCGCTATCTTTCCATGTGGATCGGCCCGGAAGAGATAGCCGGCGCGATAGCAGCCTTGGCCGACGCCAGGACGAAGGAGAGCCAACAGCAAGGAGACAGACGAAGGCGGATCGAGGACGATCGGCGGGTCGAAGAGGATAAGCAGAAGGATGAAGCCCTCGTGCGCGCCCGCAAGCAGGCGGAACTGCAGCAACAGAACGGCGCATTGGCGCGTGCCTTTGAGGGTGCTCTCCGATCGGAGATGAAAGAGTTCCTGGAGGGCCGTTCCAGCAAGGCAGCGCAGAAATATCCTCTGCTTGCGGCCTGGTACAGGGATCAGCAGGGCAATCGATGGGAGCTGGTCTCCGTAGACACCGACCTGACCGATTATGGCATGGCGGAATTCAAGGGCAGGTCGCTCGAAACCGCCTTTGCGCGGACGGTCATCAAGCTGAGAAACCGTCTCCGTGGCGAGTATGCAGAGCATTGCTTTGTGACCGGCTTCATCTCGGACACGGAGTTCTCAATGGAACGGGAGCCATTTCTCGAGCGATGCGAGGACGCCGGCCCGGCAATGGCGGAGTACGCGCGAGGGGAGCGCTTCGCCAGCCGTTGGATCGCGCAGTGACCCGGACGCCAAACGGGCAGACAAGGCCGACTTTTACGGGGCGTGCGACCGCGACGTGATCGCCCGCCCCGCAACCCTCAAGCCGCCTTCAACAACCCCTCCGCCCCCATCGCGGCCTGCACCGAAGCGCGCCCGGCGGCACGCCGGCTGAACGCCTCCAGCCTCGGCCAGCGGGCGAGGTCCAGGCGCAGCATGGGGGCCCAGTTCAGGATCGCGAACAGGTACGCGTCGGCGACGGAGAAGTCGGGGCCGAGGAGGTAGTCGCGGCCGTCGGCGAGGGCGTTCTCCATCACGTCGAGCTTGCGGCCGACCGTGGCAAGCGCAGCCTCGCGGGCCTCCGGCGCGAGGGCCGGGTTGAAGAGCGGGCCGCAGGCCTTGTGAAGTTCGGCCGAGATGAAGTTGAGGTGGCTGTTCAGCCTGGCGCGCTCGATGGTGCCGGCGGCGGGCGCGAGGGTTCCGGGGGCGTGCTTGTCGGCCAGGTACTGCACGATGGCGACGCCTTCGCTCAAGACCTCGCCGTCGTCCAGCTGCAGGGCCGGGATGTAGCCTTTCGGGTTGATGGCGGCGAAATCGGCGCCGGTGGCAGTCCGCTTGGTCTTGAGGTCGACGGCTTCGAGCGCGAAGGGCAGGCCGAGCTCGCGCAGCACGATGTGGGGCGAGAGCGAGCAGGCGCCGGGGGCGTAATAGAGCTTCATCGGGAGTCTCCGGTTGCGGATGGCCGTGAGATAAGCCAGCCCGTAACTCAGGGATACCGGGTAACTTCCGGTGACCGGAACTTTGCGGTATCGTGCCGGAAACCAGGTGGCAGCCTCGCCACCACGGGGAGCGTCATGGCCCTGAAACTGCGCAAGACGGTGGCGCCGCCGCCGGGCTGCCCGATGTCGGCCTGCATGAACCTGCTCGGCGGCGTGTGGACGCCGGAGATCATCTGGAACCTGAGCGAGGGGCCGCGCCGCTTCTCCGAGCTTCGCCGCTGCATGCCGGTGATCTCGGCCAAGGTGCTGAGCGGCCGGCTGAAGGACCTGGAGGGCCGCGGCGTGCTGGCCCGCACCGTGATGCCGACGACCCCGCCGAGCGTGGAATACGCGCTGACCGATCTCGGGGGGGAGCTGATCCCGGCCATCCGGGCGATCGTCGCGGTCGGCTCCAAGCTGCACCTGCGGGTAAACGAGGAGGCGCGCTGCGCCGCCTGAGCGACAGGCCGACGAGCGCCGCCGGGCCTCCGTGCCGGTTCGGAGAGTTCAGGCGAGCTGCAGGATGCGGGCGATGAGGGGGCCGATGTCGGGCTCGGACGCGTATTCCTGCCGGATCGCGGCCGTGCGGGCGACGAAGAGCGCCTTATCCGGGTGCAGGAAGGAGACGCCGAGCGCCTCGGAGGCGCGGCGCACCTCCGCCGTGAACACGCTCCAGAGCGCGTTCATCCGCTCGGACGAGTCGCGGGCGGCGTCGCGCAGCAGCGTGCGGGCCGTGCCGTCGAGCGAGGCCCAGCGGCGGCCGCTCATCACCAGGACGTCCGGGACGGCCGTGTGCTCGTCGAAGCAGTAATAGCGGATCACCTCGGCATGGCGCCCGGCGATGAGGGCCGCGATGCTGTTCTCGGCCGCCTGGACGAGCCCGGTCTGCAGGGCGCTGTAGGTCGCGGCCCAGGGAAGCTCCGACGGGTTGCCGTCCAGCGCCCGGATCATGCGGGCCATCGTGGGGGAGGGCTGGATGCGGACCGACAGGCCGCGCAGGTCGGCCGGCGCCATGATCGGCCGGCTGCCATAGAAACTGCGGGTGCCGGCCTCGTAGAAGACGAGCCCGACGAGCCCGTGCTCCGTGCCGGAGGCGAGGATCTCCTGGCCGACAGGGCCCGTCACGGTCGCGGCCCAGTGGGCGTTGTCGCGGAACAGGAACGGGATGTCGAAGATCCGGTAGGGCGGCACGCGCCGCTCCAGCACGCTGGCGCTCACCTTGGCGAGGTCGATGCGCCCCGCCCGCAGATGCTCGACGAGCTGGACCTCCTGCCCGAGATCGCCGTCGGAGAAGATCTCGATCCCGATCGCGCCGCCGGAGCGCTCGCGCACGAGGTTCGCCATGTATTCCATGGCGGGATGGACCGGGTGGGTGCGCGGGAGCGAATGGCCGAGCCGCAGCTTGAGGGCCGGATCGGTCGTGGCCGCGATGGCGGGGATGGCGGCGACGAACGCGGCGCCCGACGCCAAGATCGACCGGCGCGTGCGGGCTGGCATCGTCGTCTCGACCGGATGCTCGAGCTTGGCCATGGCGCCTCCTTACATCCAGGCGAGCACCTTTTCCATGGCACGGATGTGACGGGCGCTTCCTTGTTTCCGGGCGTCAGGCGGAGGCGGCCTTCAACCGGTACAGCGCCTCCAGGGCATCGCGCGGGCTGAGCTCGTCCGGATCCATCGCCGCCAGCGCGGCGCGCAGCGGGTCGGGCTCGGCTGGCTTTGCCGGTGCGGGCTTCGCGGCCGCGAAGAGGGGCAGGTCGTCGATCAGCGCCGCCTTCGGGCGCTCGCGGTCCTGGCGCTCCAGCTCCGACAGGATGACCTTGGCGCGCCCGACGACGGCGGCCGGAAGGCCGGCGAGGCGCGCGACCTGCAGCCCGTAGGAGCGGTCGGCCGCGCCCGCCACCACCTCGTGCAGGAACACGACGTCGCCGTTCCACTCCGTCATGCGCAGCGTCGCGTTGGAGAGGCGCGGCAGGCGCTCGGCCAGCGCCGTCAGCTCGTGGAAATGCGTGGCGAAGAGCGCGCGGCAGCGGTTCTGCTCGTGCAGGTGCTCGATCGACGCCCAGGCGATCGACAGCCCGTCGAAGGTCGCGGTGCCGCGGCCGATCTCGTCGAGGATCACGAGCGAGCGCCGCGTCGCCTGGTTCAGGATGGCGGCCGTCTCGACCATCTCGACCATGAAGGTCGAGCGGCCGCGGGCAAGATCGTCCGCCGCCCCGACGCGCGAGAACAGCCGGTCGACGATGCCGAGATGCGCGGCAGATGCCGGCACGAACGCGCCGGTCTGCGCGAGCACGGCGATGACGGCGTTCTGGCGCAGATAGGTCGACTTGCCGCCCATGTTCGGGCCGGTGACGAGCAGGATCCTGCCGTCGCGCTCGCCGCCGATGTCGGTGGCGTTGGCGATGAAGGGTTCGCCATCGCGCTTCAGCGCCGCCTCGACGACCGGGTGGCGTCCGCCCTCGATGTGGAACGCGAGGCTGACGTCGAGCCGGGGCCGCGTCCAGGCGAGGTCGTCCGCGAGGTTGGCAAGCGCGGCCGTGACGTCGAGGATGGCCAGCGCCTCGGCGGCCGCCGCGATCGCGGGCGCTGCCTCGCCGACGGCGGCCGCCAGCGCATCGAAATGGCCGAGCTCGAGGCGGAGTGCCCGGTCTGACGCCGACGCGATCTTCTGCTCCAGCTCGCCGAGCTCGGTCGTGGTGAACCGCATGGCGCCCGCCATCGTCTGGCGGTGGATGAAGGCGTTCTCCGCGCGGGCCAGCTCGTCGCCGGCCGCCTGCGGCACTTCGACGAAATAGCCGATGACGTTGTTGTGCTTCACCCGCAGCGTCCGGCAGCCGGTCTCTGCCGCATAGCGCGCCTGCAGGGCCGCGATGACGCGCCGCGAGTCCTGGGCGAGCTCCCGTGTCTCGTCCAGTGATGGATCATAGCCGGGGCGAATAAAATTCCCGTCGCGGCGGTTGAGCGGCAGCTCGTCCGCCAGTGCGCGCGCGAGTTCGGTCGCGAGAGCAGGCGGGACGCCGCGCGCCATGTCGCGCGCCTGGGCAAGCTCGTCCGGCAGGTCGTCAATGCCGTCGAGCCGGGCCGCGATGCCGGCCGCAGCCCCGAGGCCGTCGCGCAGGCAGGCGAGGTCGCGCGGTCCGCCGCGTCCGAGCGACAGCCGGGATAAGGCGCGCGAGGCATCCGGCGCGCGGGCGAGGCGTTCGCGCAGGGCCTCGCGCAGCTCGCGCTCGGCCAGGAGAAACGCGAGCGCGTCCTGCCGCCGCGCGATGGCGGGCAGGTCGGTCAGCGGCCCGGCGAGGCGCTCGGCCAGCAGCCGTCCGCCGGCGGCGGTCAGCGTGCGGTCGACCGCCGACAGCAGGCTGCCGGCGCGCTCGCCGCCGAGCGTGCGGGTGAGCTCGAGATTGGCCCGCGTCGCCGGGTCGATGAGGAGCGTCGCGCCGCCCTCGAGGCGCACGGGCGGCGACAGGGCGGGGCGGCTGCCGAACTGGGTGCGCTCGACATAGGACAGGGCGGCGCCAGCGGCCGCGATCTCTGCCCGCGTGAAGGTGCCGAACGCGTCGAGGGCCGCGACGCCGTAGAATTCCTTCAGCCGCCGTTCGGCCGAGGACGGGTCGAGCCCGTCGCGGGGCAGGGGAGTCAGCGCCGCCTTGCCGTCGCGCCAGACCGACTTGAGCTCGGGGTCGTCGTGGATCGTGTCCGGCAGCACGATCTCGCGCGGGTCGAGCCGGGCGATCTCGGCCGCGAGCCCGGCGCCATTGCTCTCCGACACGGAGAAGCGCCCCGTCGAGATGTCGATCGCCGCGAGGCCGTAGCACCAGGCCGTGTCGGAGACCCGCCGCCGCGCGACCGCGACGAGGAGGTTCGCCCGGGCCGGCTCGAGCAGACGGTCCTCCGTCAGCGTGCCGGGCGTGACGAGGCGGACGACCGCGCGGCGCACGACCGACTTGCCGCCGCGCTTCTTCGCCTCCGCCGGGTCCTCCGTCTGCTCGCACACGGCGACGCGGTGCCCGAGCGCGATGAGGCGGTGCAGGTAATCGTCCGAGCGGTCGACCGGCACGCCGCACATCGGGATGTCGAGGCCTTGGTGCTTGCCGCGCTTCGTCAGCGCGATCCCGAGCGCCCGCGACGCGATCTCCGCGTCGTCGAAGAAGAGCTCGAAGAAGTCGCCCATCCGGTAGAACAGGAGGCTGCCCGGATTGGCGGCTTTGATCTCGACATACTGCGCCATCATGGGCGTGACGCGCGGGTCCGGCGCGGGCGTGCGGTCCTCGGTCAGGCCGGCCGGCTCCTCGTCGGCGATCGGGTACGCGACATCCGTGGGCATTGGGTGCAGGCTAGCAGGCGGGGCGGCGGCCTGCATCAGGCCCGTTCGGGCGATCCCCGGTTATGAGAGCTGAGAGCGAGATGCTGTGCTCGCTCATGCCACGATCATAGCGCGCGTCGAGCTGGGCGTCGAACAACACGCGTTCCCTCGCGTTGGACGGCTTTCCGACCATGACGAGGGGAATTGATGCCGGGCTGGGCGGAAGACGCGGTCTTCTACAACATCTTCCCGCTGGGAGCGCTCGGCGCGCCGGAGGCGAACGACTTCGCGGCGCCGCCCGCCGACCGCATCGCGCGCCTGTCGAACTGGCTCGCTCCCGCGCGCGCCATCGGGGCGAACGCGATCCTGCTCGGGCCCGTCTTCGAGTCGAGCCGGCACGGCTACGACACCGCCGACCTGTTCGCGATCGATCGCCGGCTCGGTACGGTCGAGGTCTTCGCGGCCTGGGTGGCCGAGGCGCACGCGGCCGGGTTCCGGGTCGTGCTGGACGGCGTCTTCCACCATGTCGGACGCGATTTCTGGGCGTTCCGCGACGTGCTCGCAAACCGTGAAGCCTCGGCCTACCGCTCCTGGTTCCACCTCGATTTCGGCCGCCAAAGCCCTCTCGGCGACCCGTTCTTCTACGAGGGCTGGAACAAGCATTACGACCTTGTGAAGCTGAACCTCGCAGAGCCCGCCCTGCGCGAGCACCTGTTCGGCGCGGTGCGGATGTGGATCGAGACGCTCGGGATCGACGGGCTCCGGCTCGACGCCGCCGACGTGCTCGACCGCGGCTTCCAGCGCGACCTCGCCGGCTTCTGCCGGAGCCTCAAACCGGATTTCTGGCTGAAGGGCGAGGTGATCCACGGCCATTACCGCACCTGGATCACCGAAGCCGGGCTCGACTCGACGACGAATTACGAACTGCACAAGGGGCTCTGGTCGAGCCACAACGACCGCAACTATTTCGAGGCGGCGCATTCGCTGGGGCGCCAGTTCGGCGAGGGCGGGATCTATCGCGGGCTGACGCTCTACAACTTCCTCGACAACCACGATGTCGAGCGCATCGCGAGCCGGCTGCGCGACCCGGCGCATCTCGTCCCGCTGCACGTCCTGCTCTTCACCGTGCCCGGCCTGCCGTCGATCTATTACGGCAGCGAGTGGGGCATCCAGGGCCGCAAGGCGCCCGGAAGCGACGCGCCGCTCCGGCCCGCGCTCGATCCCGCCCGCCTAGCCGACGGCGCACCGCATCCCGAGCTTCCGCCGCTGATCCGCAACCTCGCCGCGCTCCGCCGCGAGCACCGGGCGCTACGGACAGGCGCGTACCGCCAGCTCCATGTCGCGTCCGAGCAATTCGCTTTTGTGCGGGAGAGTGGCGGCGAACGGGTGATCGTCGCCGTGAATGCCGCCCCGAATGCGGTGGAACTCACCCTGAGAGGGGATGGGCTCGAGGGGGCGTGGCGCGACGGGCTCGCGAGCGGACGCGAGGTCGATGGCCAGGGTGGGGCGTTTCACCTTGATTTGGAGCCGAATTCCGGCCGCGTCCTCGTGAGGAAGCTAGGGTAAGCTCGACCCGGTCTGCTGGCGGGGATGTCCGAGTTGGGTGGAAAACGGACATTCGTGACCGGGTTCGTGCGTCAAGATCTTAGGGCGGCAACTTAACTTGCATCAGAACCGCCTCGACCTTGCGCAAGGTGCTGCTCAGGTCAGGGTTTGAGAGCGTATCCATGTTGAGCATGACTTGCCCACTCTCGAAGCGACCATACACGCGGAAAAGATTTGTCCTTCCATTGACCGTTTCCAACGGGCTGAACATGGTTACAAGGGTAGGCTGACCGAGAAATGTCGGACCGACCGTCGAGCCGGTTGCAAGGAGCATGGCCTCCCCATTTTCGCGATTTGGGTTATCTGAAATATGGATTAGTGGCATGCCGCCCTCAAAACGTCGTCCATCCAAGTAGCGGCCGAGGGATACGCGGTCTGACACTAGTGGGAAAGATGGCTGTTCTTTGCAGTAGTCGTATGGCAGCTCTCGCCCGATATTTAGTGCAGTACGAATCTGCTCGCGACCACGAGTTGTTCCAAAGCTGGGCTGCATCGTGCTCGGAACGGAGAGTCGGATCCCTCCGACCACCACGTGGACTACGGACAGGGGAGTGCAGGCGTCATCACCACGAGGAGTTGAGGAAGGCCAAGAGAGTAATTCCGCAGAGGGTGGCCGAGAGAGTAGCTCCGCGATGATGCAGCCAGCAAAGAAAAGCGCGAGGAGACCAATGATTGCTCGCATGCGATCAGCGTATCCCAACTCTCCAAGGCTGGTTGCGGATTCGCCAGCCTGTTCTCCAATGCACGCCCTCTTGCACGTACATCTCTCCCGCCGCCGAGGCTAGCAGTTGGCGAGCATCGGGCGGAGGAATGGAAAAATTCGAGTTTGGGCCGTTCGTAGCAGTTGCATCAATCGCGAGGTCTTATATGGGCGCAAGCGGACTAAAGATCGACGCGGCGGTATTCACGTGTCTCGGCGCGAAACATCAAACGGCCGCACCTCTGACACTCTTGCGTGCTGCCCTCGACGATCAGTTCAGCCGTTCCGCAACTCGAGTCACATACTGCAAATGCAACCGGCACGGTGGCAGGGAACTCGGCGGCAATCTCTAGCCTCTCTCCCATCTCTTCTTCCCACCTCGTCAGTGCTTCGAGGTGCATGACGAAGGATGTTCGTCTTGAAGGTGAATGAAGCTGTAGGTAGCGAGCCTTCAATCGGGCTGCCATCGCGGTGAAGTCGGGTTCAATCACACCGCAGCTTCTCGGTTCGGTCGGTGAACTATGATCGTCGCTGGTCAAACTCTGCAA
>CAXUKK010000041.1:4347-11330 GCA_964251455.1 uncultured Enterovirga sp. | reverse complement strand
GGTCGAATACCGTGACGCCGAGGCCAGCCCGGGCGAGGGTCTCGGCGGCCATCAGGCCGGCAGGGCCGGCCCCGATGACGGCCGCTTGCGGCAGCGTGGTGAGATCCAGGTCACTTCTCAGATGATGGAGGCGAGGACGGCCGCGAACTCGCCGTTCGGCTGCGCCGTGTTGAACGTCATCATAGCCCGTCGGGCGGTTGCGTCGAGATGCTGGCGCGCCTTCGCGGCACTCGCGTCCTCGCTCGTCTTCATGAGCGCATGCAACGAGCGGAGCATGTCGATGGCCGCATGATACTGCTCCTTCGCCTCGGCACGGAGCTGCGCCCGGCCGGTCTCGGCGCGGGCGAGGTCCAGTCCGAGAAGCCCGATGCCGACGCGGCTGCCCCGCCGGGACAGGGCGAGCGTTCCAACGCGCGCCGAGCCGTCCCACAGGTCCTGGATGACGTGCCCTGTCTGCGTCACGCAGGAATCGAGCTCGTCGGCAAAGCGGCTGTCGAACAGGTGCTCGATCACGAGGAATTCCAGCACCAGGCCGGGGCTGAACCGCCGCAGGCCTTCGTCATAGGAGCATTTGATCGCAAAGGAGACGCGACCGACCTGCAGGTTCAGCGAGACCGCCACGGCCCGTCCGTCAAGCGACAGGACATCGGCCGACGCGACCGGCGCCCCGGCGTTCAGCCCGCCAAAGGCAGCGCGAGCAAAGGCGGCCATGTCGTCGCTGCACAGAAGCGCCGTCCCGGCCTCGCCCTTCCAGCCGGATTGCTCGATCCGAAGAAATTCCTCCAGAGCAAGGCGGAGTGCTTCGCTCTCGGTCACGTGGCGGTAGGACAGGGCACCCTGTTCCGACAGCCGCCGATGCGTGCGCCGCAACTCGCGGAGGCGCTTGGGAGCGACGCTGCGCGCGAAATAGGCGTCGGCGCTCTCGTCGGACCGCGTCCGGGCCGGGCCGCTGACACGCCCCACTATCGCCCGCTCCAGCCCGCGCCGATCGGGGCGCTCGACGAGCAGTCGCGCGAAGGCCCCGTCGCGCCGGATGTTCGGCAGCAGGAGGTTTCGGGCGACCCGTGATCCTGCCTCGACCTCATGCAGCAAGGCGTCGATCGCCGCCTGGGCGTGATCCCGGTCGACTAGGGGCGTCCCGCTCGTCTGGAAGCGGTTCTGCGCACCCACGTCAACGTCTTGCGGAATGCCGTAGCGCAGGCGGCTCTGCTTGAGCGGCAGAAGGCCAATCAGCCGTTCGGTCCCGTCCGGCCGATGGGCGAAGAGGCAGAGCGCCCGCAAGCCCGCGGCCCCGTCCACGTGGTCAATCCCGGCCATGACATAGGCCCGGCTATACAATGCGTTCTCCTCCAGCGCGTTGGCCGAGAGGCGATCCCACTCCGCCGCGATACCTTCGAGCGCGTCGGGCTCAAGCACGCGCGCGGTGACACGGTTGGACACGGCGTCGGTCGGCTCAAGCCGCATGGAGCTGCCTCAAGGAGAAACCGAGGGGGAGTACGATGCCGAGCCGCGCATAGGCGTAGCCCGCAAGGGCGAGGGAGCGGCAGGCCATCGTCGCGGCGCTCGCGATCGCGGCGCCGGCCAGCCCGAAGGCGGGAATGAGCAGGAACAGCAGCCCGATATTGACCGCGAGCGAGACCGCGAAGCTGAGTGCACAGACCCGCTCCTCGCCCAGCATGGTCAGGATATCCTCGCCCGGCCCGCACAGGCACGCCACCACCATGCCGGACGCCAGGATCGGCACAAGCCAGGCGGCCGTCGCGAAGCTCGGTCCGAAGAATCCGAGCAGGAGCGGCGCCGCGAGGGACAGCGCGGCGGCACCGGCCAGGGTGAGAGCGCTGGTCGCGAGCGTCACGAGGGCGACGAGATGGTAGAGCTCCGCCCGATGTCCCATCGCCGACAGGGCGGCATAGCGCTGCCCGGTGGCTGCGCTGGCTGAGTAGCGGATGTATTCGAGGATCTGCGTGATCCGGGTCGCGGCGAAATAGATCGCGACGGCGTCCGGCGGGAAGAACAACCCGACGACAAGCACGTCCGCGTTGAGGAGCAGGAGCTCCGTCGTATCAACGAGCGCGATCGGCAGGGCCGTCCGCAACCAGAGCCGGATCGCGTAGCGCGGCGGGCCGACCGGAAGCGCCTCCCGCAAGGCTGCCCGCAGAAGAGCGACCTGCGCGACGATCCCGGCCAGGATCGCGACCATCGCGCCGGCAAGGGCGAGGGTGGGGCTCGGCGTGAGCGGCGAGAGCGCCAGCCCGGCAAAGGCGAGGATCGAGGCACCGTGCCGGACGAGATAGGCCGGCCCGATGCCGAGAAGCGGCTTGTCGAACGACCGCGCGATGGCCTCAAGGTTGTCCTGGATGGCCAGGAGCGGCACGGCCAGGAACGCGATCGCGAGCGGCAGGACGTAGATCTCGTCCACAAGGCCTGACGTGAGCGTCACGACAGCCACAGCTCCGAGGCCGAGGAGGGTTCCCGCCCCGAGCGCGAAGACGATGCCGAACCGCAGAAAACCGCGGACCGTGGCGTGGTCGCCCGTCGCGAGCGCCTGCGCGACATACCGGCAAAGCGCCTGGTTGGTGCCGCCGACAGAGAGGTGGCCGAGCAGCGTGAGCCAGACGAGCGCAAGCGCGTAGACCCCGAACCCGTCCTGGCCGAGATAACGTGCCGCGAGAACCTGGGCGACATAGGCGAGGGCGGCTCCCGCAAGACGGGCGGCGAGCACCTGCGCCCCCGCGCGACCATCCCGGTGCGCGCCCGCTCGTTTGAAGCGGTCGATAAGAGGAGCCGCGCGCTGCGAGACAGCAACCTTCCATGCGCCGCGCCTGCCTCCGGCGGGAATTCCGTCGCGGCCCGCGACGGCGATCCCCCGGCGATTGCAGTCGATCGACGTGTTCATCGTCAGCTCCCCGCCGGCCACATTCGACGAGGGCTGTTGCAGAACTATGAACCGGACGGAGAAGTCAGACCAGACGTACTGAACCGGCAGTTAATCTGCCGCGCGAGTTCGCGTCAGCTTGCGACCTCTTCCATGCTCTCCAGCTCGGCGATGAGCCCTTCGATCATGGACAGGCCGATCTGCCAGAAGCCCGGATCCTTCGCGTCGAGCCCGAACGGCTTCAGGAGCTCGGCGTACGGCTTGCTGCCGCCCGCCGACAGGAGCGCGAAGTAGCGATCCACGAAGCCGTCATTCGCGCGCTGGTAGACGCCGTAGAGCGAGTTCACGAGGCAATCGCCGAACGCGTAGGCGTAGACGTAGAACGGCGAGTGGATGAAGTGCGGGATGTAGGTCCAGTACGTCTCGTATCCCGGGCCGAGGCGGATCGACGGCCCGAGGCTGTCGGCCTGTACGGACATCCAGAGGTCGCACAGCGCTTCCGACGTGAGCTCGCCCTTGCGGCGCTCGAGATGGAGCTTCCGCTCGAAGGAGTAGAAGGCGATCTGGCGCACGACCGTGTTGATCATGTCCTCGACCTTTTGGGCGAGCATGGCGCGGCGCTGCTCGCGATCGGTCGTGCGCTCCAGGAGGCGTCGGAAGGTCAGCATCTCGCCAAACACCCGGGCGGTTTCCGCCAGGGCCAGGGTGGCCGCCGCCACAAGGCCGCCGTTGGGCCCGCCAAAGACCTGGTGGACGCCGTGCCCTAACTCATGCGCGAGCGTCATCACGTCCCGCGGCTTCCCCTGGTAGTTCAGGAGCACGTAGGGGTGGGCCGACGGCACCGTCGGGTGCGAGAAGGCGCCGGGCGCCTTGCCCGGACGCACAGGGGCGTCGATCCAGCGCTCGTCGAAGAAGCGCCGGGCGATATCGGCCATCTGCGGGGCGAAATCGCCATAGGCGGCGAGCACCGTATCGCGCGCCTCGCCCCAGGGAATCGGGCGCTGGTCGACCTTCGGAAGGGGCGCGTTGCGGTCCCAGAAGTCCAACACGTCGCGTCCGAACCAGCGCGCCTTCAGCTTGTAGTAGCGGTGCGACAGGCGCGGATAGGCGTCCGTGACCGCCTCGACGAGCGCATCCACGACCTCGCGTTCGACCCTGTTTCCGAGGTGGCGGGAATCGGCGACGTCCTCGAAGCCCCGCCAACGGTCCGAGATCTCCTTGTCCTTGGCGAGCGTGTTGGTGATCAGCGTGAACAGCCGCAGATTGCTCCGGAACACGCCCGACAGCGCAACCGCGGCCTCATGCCGGACCTCGCCGTCGCGATCCTGCAGCTTGTTCAGCGTCGGCTCGAGGCTCAGATCCTCGTCTCGCACCTTGAAGCGCAGCGACGAGAGCGTCTCGTCGAAGAGCCGATTCCAGGCGCCGCGGCCGGTGACGGATTTCTCGTGGAAGAGCTGCTCGATCCGATCCTCGAGCTGGAAGGGCCGGTCCTTCCGCAGATCCTCGATCCAGGGCCGGTAATGGCCGAGCGCCGGATCCGCCATGGCGGTTTCCAGCACCGCGTCCTCGATGCGGTTCAACTCGAGCGTGAAAAACAAGAGGTCGCTGGAGGCTGCCGTCAGCCGCTCCTGCGTATCGCCGTAGAACTTCGCCGCCGTCGGGTCGCTCGTATCGCCGAAATAGACGAGGCCCGCATACGACATCAGTCGCCCGAGCCGGTCCTCGATCGTCTCGTACCGGGCCACGGCCGCTGCAAGACCGCCCGAGCGGGCGAGGTCCTCGAGGTGGCCCCTGTAGGTGTCGGCGAAGCTGCGGCACTCCATTTCGGCCCAGGCGAGATCGGTCGTGAAAGCCTCGCTCGCGATCCCCGGATAGAGATGGGACAGGTCCCATTCAGGCAGGTTGCCGAGTTCCGCCTGTTCGGACGGAGCGGAGGCGAGGAGAGCGCTGGCGGGAACGAGCGGGAAGGCGACGGGCGGCATCGCGAGGCAATCCTGACGGGCGTGGAACTGTTCCAATATCGTGCGTTCCGGCCCCGGATCAACGGAGGGAAAGCGTAACCTTAAGCGCTGCTTCACATTTCGGGACGACGATGCCGACCGGTTCAGATCCAGCCCGGCGCGCCCCCAAGACGCATGTCCCAGAACGTCCTCATCGTAGACGACGACCCCGTCCAGCGCCGCTTGCTGGAGGCGACCGTGCGCCGCCTCGGCTACGGCGCCGTGCTCGCCGACAACGGCGAGGCGGCGCTGTCGCTGCTTCGGGCGGGCGACCCCGTCGACCTGATGATCCTCGACCTCGTCATGCCGGGCCTCGACGGGTTCGGCGTGCTGGCTGCGCTCCGGGAGGCCCGTATCGAGCTGCCCGTCATCGTCCAGACCGCGAACGGGTCGATCGAGACCGTCGTGAACGCGATGCGGGCGGGCGCGGTCGATTTCGTCGTGAAGCCCGTCGGGGCCGAGCGGCTCGGCGTGTCGATCAAGAACGCGCTTCGGCTCGGCTCGCTCGAGGGCGAGGTGCGGCGCATGAAACGGCGCGCCGAGGGCACCCTCGGCTTCCGCGACCTCGCGACCCGCTCGCCCGACATGACGCGCGTCCTGCGGCTCGCCGAGCGGGCGGCGAAATCGCAGATCCCCGTCCTGATCGAAGGCGAATCGGGCGTCGGCAAGGAGGTGCTGGCGCGGGCAATCCAGGGCTCGGGCGAGCGCAAGGGAAAACCTTTCGTCACGGTGAATTGCGGCGCGATCCCGGAGAACCTCGTCGAATCGACCCTGTTCGGGCACGAGAAGGGCGCCTTCACGGGCGCGACCGAACGGCATCAGGGCAAGTTCGTCGAGGCGAATGGCGGCACGCTGTTCCTCGACGAGATCGGTGAATTGCCGCCGAGCGCGCAGGTGAAGCTGCTGCGTGCGATCCAGGAGGGAGAGGTCGATCCTGTCGGCGGCAAGCGCCCCGTCCGGGTCGACATCCGGCTGGTCTCGGCCACGAACCGCTCGCTGCTCGACATGGTCAAGGAAGGGCGCTTCCGCGAGGACCTCTACTACCGGCTGAACGTGTTCCCGATGACCATCCCGCCGCTGCGGAACCGGCGCGAGGACATCCCGGAACTCGCACGCGCGTTCCTGGCGCGCTTCTCGGCCGAGGAGGGCAAGCGGGTGCGCGGGATCGCGGCCGAAGCGCTGTCGCTGATCTGCCGCTACGACTGGCCGGGCAATGTCCGCCAGCTCGAGAACGCGATGTTCCGGGCCGTCGTGCTGGCCGACGGCGACGAACTGACGCTTGCCGAGTTTCCGCAGATCGCGACCCAGGTGGAGGGCTACGATGTCCGCATTCCGCCCGCACCGTCGCGCGAGGCACCGCCTCCGGCCGAGCGGGAGATCGTGCGCGTCGAGATCCGCGACCCGCATGCGACATCGCTCGTCGACGAGGTAGGCGACGTGAAGAAGCTCGAGGAGATGGAAGCCGAGGTCATCCGCTTCGCCCTCGCGCATTACCGCGGGCGCATGTCCGAAGTGTCGCGGCGGCTCGGGATCGGTCGCTCGACCTTGTACCGAAAATTGAAGGAATTCGGTTTAGACGAAGGCTTCGACGAGGAAGCCGCCTGAGCTGTGTCCTTCGTGCGCTTGCGCGTGCTCGGCCGGCGCGGAACAAGCCAAGCTTCGGTCGGGGTAAGGGCGTAACAGATGCGACGTGGGCGGGAAGCCTTTTTGCTTGTCGGGCTCTGGCTCGCGACCTCGGGCGCGGCCTTTGCGACTGGGACTGAACTCCCCGGCGTGCCGCCCGCGGACGAACCCGCTGCCCTGGTCCTGAGGGGAAGCGACGTCGACGCCGGGCACATCCTCCTGGCCGATGTCGCAGCGCCGGACGTCCCCGCCGTTCCTCTGGCGACAGATGCCTTCAGCCCGCCAGAGCCGGTGCAGACGGGCAGCATTTCGGGCTTTGCCCTCCCGCTTCCGCCGGACGCCGGTGTCGTCATCACGGCGGCCGATCTCGTCCGCGGCGCGCTCGAGCTGAAGCTCGCCGACAGCAAGGCGGTCTGGCCGCCGCGCCTGCCCAAGGCGGACCGCGAGGCCATCGTGGCCTTCTATGGTGCCCGTCAGCATCGTCC
>CAXUKK010000041.1:0-4337 GCA_964251455.1 uncultured Enterovirga sp. | reverse complement strand
CGGCCGAGGGCTGGAGCGAGGCCGGTCGCGCCGTCATGCGCCGCTTGGAGCTCGCGGCCGAGGATGGCCTCGATCCGGCCGAATACCCGCTGCCGGCGATCGGGCCAGGCGCCGCCCGCCGCTCGCCGATCGAGCTGGCCGAGGCCGAGCTGAAGCTCAGCGCCCAGGCCGCCCTCTACGCCCGCGACGCCCGCGGCGGACGCCTCAACCCGACGCGGCTCTCGTCGCTGCTGACGCCGAAGCTCGAACTGCCCCCGGCCGACCAGGTCCTGGCCCGCCTTTCGGCAACGGCCGATCCCGGCGTGGAGCTGGCGGGCTACAACCCGCGTCACGACGGCTACCAGGCGCTCAGGCGCAAGCTCGCCGAATACCGGGCCAACCGCCCGGCCACGATTCCCATGGTGCGCCGGCAGCCGAAGCTCGAGCTGACCACCCAGGCGATCGCCATCCTCGACGATGCGCCCGTGATGCGCCCGTCCAGCGTCTATGCCAACCCGCGCCTCGAGAGCGACCTCATCGCCAACATGGAGCGCTGGCGCTGGCTGCCGAGCGAACTCGGCGAGCGCTACGTCGCGGTGAACATCCCGGAATTCCGGCTGCGGCTCATGGAGGGCAGCCACCTCGTCCACACGACGCGCGTCATCACGGGCAAACCCGACTCGCCGTCGCCCGTCTTCTCGGGCCTGATGGAATACGCGGTCGTGAACCCGTCCTGGTACGTGCCGCCGTCGATCCTGAAGAAGGACTTCCTGCCGAAGCTCGCCGAGGATCCGGGCTACGCGGAGCGCCAGGGGTACCAGGTCGTGCGTCGCGGCAACGCGATCTCGGTCCGGCAGCCGCCGGGCGAGCGCAATGCGCTCGGCTTCATCAAGTTCATGTTCCCGAACGGGCATGCGGTCTACCTCCACGACACGCCGAACCGGAGCCTCTTCTCGAGCACGCGGCGCGCCTTCAGCCACGGCTGCATCCGGGTGGAGAATCCGTTCCTGCTGGCGGATTTCGTGCTCGGGCATGAATGGTCGGAGCAGCGCCTGAAGAAGCTGATCGGCCGCGGCGAGCGGACCATCTTCCTGCCAAAGAAGCTGCCCGTGCATCTCACCTATTTCACGCTCAGCGTGGACGAGGGCGGCGAGCTGAAGTCCTTCGAGGACATCTACGGCCACGACAGGCGCGTCCGGCAGGCCCTCGGCCTCGGCGCCTGACGCAAATGGGAAGGGCCGCCCCGGAGGGCGGCCCTGATGTCTCGACCATCGTCTGGCCCGGCCCCCGGCCGTGTTGGCTGGGGGCTGACAATGCGCGGCCGAGAGCCGGGCCGTCGAGGCAACGTCTGCTTTTCCTGCTACGCTTTGGCGAGGACGCGACCCCAACGCGGCCGGAATGTGGATTTCGCCGACGCGAATGTGGCAGGCCGGGCGCTTGTCGGCGGAACTCTGCTTTTCGCACGCGAACTCGGGACGGTTTCGCACGTTGGGGGTGCAGGAGCGATCACCATGTTCCCAGGCGACGACCCGAACGATTTCGGGCCAGAGGACCACGAGAAGGCGCTGTCGCGCGAGGTGCGCGAGCATCTCGGGCGCAAGCTGCGGTCCGAACTCAGGATCGAGGCCGAAAAGCCGGCATTTCTCGGCGACGATACCCTGCCGCCGCAATTCGCGGGTCTCGTCCGCCAGATCCAGCGTCGTGAGATGTCGGAGCAGAAGGGTCTGGACGCGATCCGGAAGGAATTCGGACTGCCGGAGGACGATTCGAGCGGGGGCTGACGCCGCCCGTTACCCCTGGCAGACACGGCAGTGGAAGGTCGAGCGGCCCGACTGCACGATCCGGCCGACGATGCCTTGGCAGCCGGGCGTCACGCAGGGCTCGCCCTCGCGGTCGTAGACCCGGAACCGCTCCTGCATCGCGCCGGCCGTACCGTCGACCTGGACATGGTCGCGCAGCGTCGAGCCGCCATGCGCGACGGCTTCCTCCAGCACGGCCTTGATCGCCTCGCTCAGCGCATGCGCCTTCCGCTTCGGCCGTCCGGTTGCCGTGACGAGGGAGCCGGCCGGAGCCTCGGGCGAGAGCCGGGAGCGGAACAGGGCCTCGCAGACGTAGATGTTGCCGAGCCCGGCCACGAGCCGCTGGTCGAGCAGCGCGGCCTTGAGCGGCGCCGTCTTGCCCCTGAACAAGGCGGCCAGGACGGCCCCGGACAGGTCCGGGCCTAGCGGCTCGACGCCCATCCCGGCGAAGGGAAGCGAGGCCTCGAGTGTCGCGCCGTCATAGAGGCTCATGAAGCCGAAGCGGCGGGCATCATTGTAGGTGATCCGCGCGCCGTCGGACAGGCTGAACACGACATGGTCGTGCGCCGGCGCGGGGGGGCTGTCGTAGTAGAAGCCGCCCGGCTCGTCCGCCTCGCGGCCCATCTCCACCCGGAACCGACCACTCATGCCGAGATGCATCACGAGCACCTCGCCGGAGGACAGGTCGGCCAGCAGGTACTTCGCCCGCCGGCGGAGCGCCTCGACGCGCGTGCCCTCCAGCCTGGCAGCGAACCGGTCGGGAAAGGGGAAGCGCAGGTCGGGCCGGCGCTGCTCCACGCGGACGAGCCTGCGCCCGACGAGCACGGGCTCGAGGCCGCGCCTCACTGTTTCGACCTCGGGAAGTTCGGGCATTGCGACCTGTCGACCCACTGGTCCGGGCGCACATCCCGGCCGGATAACCTAAAGACCCGGCTCAGATAGCGGGCGCGCCCGGCTTTCGCTATGTGCGGGGGGAAGGTCGGAGCGGCATGCAGAACCCCCAGAACGGATCGCCAGGCGACGAGACGCATTTCGGCTTCGAGACCGTCCCGCTCGCCGAGAAGCAGGATCGGGTCAACGACGTGTTCAGGTCGGTCGCGCGTCGCTACGACGTCATGAACGACCTGATGTCCGCGGGCCTCCATCGGGCCTGGAAGGCGACGCTCGTCTCCATGCTGCGGCCGCCGCGCAACCGGCCCTTTCGGCACCTCGACGTCGCGGGGGGGACGGGCGACGTGGCGTTCCGCGTCGCCGCGGCCGGCGGGGAACAGACCCGCGTCACCGTTGCCGATATCAATCCCGACATGCTCGCCGTCGGGCGCGAGCGGGCGGAGAAGCGCGGGCTGTCGCGGCTGACCTTCGTCGAGGCCGACGCGCAGGCTCTGCCATTCGGAGACCGGGACTACGAGGGCTACACGATCGCGTTCGGCATCCGGAACGTGCCCCGAATCGAGCTTGCCCTGCAGGAAGCCCATCGGGTCCTGGAGCCCGGCAGCCGGTTCCTCTGCCTCGAATTCTCGAAGGTCGACATTCCGGGCCTCGACCGGATCTACGACGCCTATTCCTTCAACGTGATCCCGCGGATCGGCGAACTCGTCGCCAAGGACCGCGACTCGTACCAGTACCTCGTCGAGTCGATCCGCCGGTTTCCGGCCCCGGGCACCTTCGCCCGGATGATCGAGGAGGCGGGATTCCGCCGGGTCACGCACCGGCCGCTCTCGGGTGGCATCGTCGCCATCCATTCGGGCTGGAAATATTGAGCGTGATCGGCGCCGTCGCGCATCTCGCCCGCAACCTCAACGCCGGCTATGTGCTGGCGCGCGAGGGGGCCCTGTCGCTCATCGACGAGAGCGCCCTCTCGCCCGGCGCACGCCTGGTGCTCGGCGCTGCCCGGCTGATCGAGAAGCGCGGCGTCGGCGGCGGCGCGGCGCGGCTGTCGCGGGCGCTGACCCGGCTCGGGCCGTCCTACGTCAAGTTCGGCCAGTTCCTGGCGACGCGGCCCGACATCGTGGGCGTCGAGGTCGCGCGCGATCTCGAGAGCCTGCAGGACCGCATGCCGGCCTTCCCGCGCGAGGAGGCGGTGCAGACGATCGAGCTCGCGACGGGGCGATCGGTCAAGGACCTGTTCGTCAGCTTCAGCGAGCCGGTCGCGGCCGCCTCCATCGCCCAGGTCCATCGGGCCGTGCTGGCGGATGGCAGCACGATCGCCGTGAAGGTCGTCCGGCCCGGCGTGCGCGAGCGGTTCCAGAAAGACCTGCAGGCGATGCGCTTCGCGGCGAAGCTCGCCGAGCGGACGCTGCCCGAGGCGCGGCGGCTTCGCCCGCAGGTCATCGTCGAGACGCTGGCCCGGTCGGTCGCGGTCGAGATCGACCTCCGGCTCGAGGCCGCGGCGCTGTCCGAGCTGGCCGAGAACACGGCCGCCGATCCGGGATTTCGGGTGCCGCGGCCGGACTGGGACCTGACCCAGCGCGACATCCTGGCGACGGAGTGGATCGACGGCATCCCGCTCCACCGCCTCGACGCGATCGATGCCGCCGGCCACGACCGGCCGGGGCTCGC
>CAXUKK010000040.1:0-11357 GCA_964251455.1 uncultured Enterovirga sp. | reverse complement strand
GGCGGAAGACGTCGCCGGTCCGGTCGACGCCCGGGCCCTTGCCGTACCAGACGCCGAAGACGCCGTCGTACTTGCCTTCGCCCCGAATGGAGGCCTGCTGCGCGCCCCAGAGCGCCGTCGCGGCGAGCTCCTCGTTCAGGCCTGGCTGGAAGATGATGTGCGAGGCGGCGAGCTGCTTCTTCGCCTTGTAGAGATTGAGGTCTAGGCCTGCGATCGGAGAGCCGCGGTAGCCGGATACCAGGCCCGCCGTGTTGAGCCCGGCACGGCGGTCGCGTTCGCGCTGCATCAGGAGCAGGCGGACGATCGCCTGCGTGCCCGTCAGAAAGACCCGCTCCTTCGAGAGGTCGTACTTGTCGTCGAGCGATACGGAGTCGAGAGCTACCTCGGTGAGGCTCATGACCCGGTCCTCCATGCCCACTTGGCCGGCCGGCTTCGGCCGGTCTCGTTCAAATACGTCAGCAATGCTGACATATGCAGTTTAGAGCGTCAATCAACTGCGGCGGTAGCGGCCTGGTCAAGCCGGCAAGGGACGCAGGGCGTCGCAGGTCAGTGCGACCGAAGGGAAGCCTCGCCCTCCGGCTTGTCGTGTGTGACGAAGCGGTCTGACCGAGCATCGGGGAGGAGCAGTGCGTGCGCGCGCCTCAGCCGCGGCCACGGCTCGAGCGGATCGGAAGAACGAGCCGCTCGATGAAGTTGCACAATTCGCGGCGACGGTGATGGAGGTCGATCACCTCCGGGCCGAGGCGCAGCCGTGCCGCTGCCTCTTCATCTTCCGGGTCGCGGTCGAGCCGATCGATTAGCATCGCCTCCTGCTCGACGGCATCCGGGTTCGGCAGGGCGCCCTTGGCGACGAGATCGTCGGACTGGCGCCGGATCGCGGCCGCGACTTCGCCGAGGCTCAGCTCCGGATGGTATTGAACCCCCCAGAACACACCCTCGCCGACGCGGATCTCGACCGCTTGGACGGCCGTGTGATCGTTCGACGCGAGCAGGAATGCTCCGGCCGGGAGCCTCTCGACCTCGTCCGAGTGGATGGCTGGCGCGTCGAAGCGGGCAGGCCGCCCGGACAGGAGCGGATGATCGGATCCGGCCGCCGTCGGCACGATGTTCCGAGCAAATGGCGCCTCTGCACCGCGCTCGGTCGGGCGGACCGTCCCGCCGGCCGCCACCGTCGCCACCTGCAGGCCGGCGCATGAACCAAACGACGGCGTGCCCGATGCGAAGACGGCGCGCATGAACGCAATCTGGCGCAGTGTCTCCGGCGTCTCCTTGTACAGGTGCAAGGGCGAGCCCGTGAGGATGATGCCGTCGTAAGCCTCGAGCTCTGCCCTGCTAGGGATGTCGCGCTCGCTGTCGGAGGGCGTCGCCCTTTCGAGAATGGCGCCGGGCGCAATCTCGCCCATGGTCTTCTGGTAAGTCTCGCCCGAGGAGCGGCCGACGCTAGCGCGACGCGCCTCGCGATGCTCCGGACTCTCGCTTTCAGCGACGAGCAGGCGAAGGGGTTCGGCCATGATGATTGAGCAGCCGAGCCGGCCGGATGGTGGAAGGAGCGCAGAGAACTCTCGCAGCTGGGGCGCTGTTCCGAGCTGCGACACCGGGTTCGCATCGCTTGCCGGTCGGTACCGTGGACCCTATTGCAGCGGAGTACCCTTCGGGAGATGCCCGTAGGCCGAGGCCCGATCTTGAGCGAATTCGTCCCGCCGCATCCGCCCCGGCCCGAGAAGCCCTATCCGGCTCTCGACCTGATCCGGCGCGCACGGCGCAACTTCCTGGAGATCTGGACCGCCAAGGCCTTCGAGGCGCAGTTCATGCAGACGCAGTTGCTGGCCCGAAAGGTCTTCATCTGCAATTTTCCGGACACGGTCCAGTACGCGTTCAGCACCCATAATTCGAGCTTCGAGCGCAAGTCGCCACAGATGCGGCACGCGCTTCAGCCGCTGCTTGGCGATGGGCTCTTCATCTCGGACGGGGACACCTGGCGCCGCCGGCGCAAGGTCGTCGCGCCGATCATCCACGTGTCGCGCCTCGGCGAGTTCGCGCCCGTGATGGTCGAGACGATCGTCGAGACCCGCGACAGGTGGGAAGCGGCCGCGGACGGGGCCGAGATCGACGCCTTGTCCGAAATGGCCGAGCTCACGGCGGAGATCATCTGCCGCACGATCTTCGGCCGGCAGCTCGGCGGCGATCATGCCCGCGAGGTCGTCGAGGGCTTTTCCGACTACCAACGCCTCGTCGGCCAGACGGATGCGATCTCGCTGCTCGGGCTTCCGGACTGGCTGCCGCGGTTCCACCGACCCGGCCTCAGGAAGTCTAAGGACCGGATCCACAAGGTGCTGGACGGGATCATCGCCGATTACCGTCGCCGCGGCGACACGGCCGAGGGCTCGGTCATCGGCCATCTCATCGATGCGATCGACGAGGAAACGGGCCAGCCGCTGACGGACGAGGCGATCCGCAACGAGGCCGCCGTCATCTTCATGGCCGGCCACGAGACGACGGCGAACACGCTCGCCTGGGCCTGGTATCTGCTGTCGCAATCGCCGGAGGTCGAGGCGACGCTGCAGCAGGAGGTCGACGAGGCACTCGGCGGCGAGGCGCCGAGCCTCGCGGACGTGCCGAAGCTCCGCTACACGCGCGCCGTCATCGACGAGACGCTGCGGCTTTATCCGCCCGTTCCGATCCTCGCCCGCGAGGCGCTGGAAGACGAGACGATCCGCAACCGGCCCGTTCCGAAGGGCTCGCTCGTCATGGTGGTGCCGTGGCTCGTCCACCGGCACAAGCTCCTCTGGGACAAGCCCGACCATTTCTGGCCGGAGCGCTTCATGCCCGGCGGCCCAGGCGCCAAGTCCAAGTTCTCCTACGTGCCCTTCGCCATCGGCCCACGCATCTGCGCCGGGCTGTCCTTCGGCCAGACTGAGGCGATCCTGTCGCTCGCAACCCTCGTCCAGCGCTTCTCGCTGCGGCTGAAGCCGGGCCACGTGGTCGAGCCGATCTGCCGCTTGACGCTCCGGCCGGGCGAGAGCCTGCCGATGACCATCCACCGCCGCAACGCCGCCCCCGCCCGGGCCCGGTCGGCCGAGGATCCGGCGCTCGCCTGTCCGCATCTGGCGGCCGCGCGGAGCGGCGACGGTGGAGGCCACCCGCACTGATCGGGTGGTAAAAAGAAGGGCTTGCTGGCGCGCGCGCTCCGTGCAGAGTGACCGGAAACCGCCAGAGGCGGTGCGAGCGGATCACAAGATCCGCCGAATACCGGGAGAAAGCGCCTGATGATTGTCACTCGTCGAGTCTTCACGGCCGGCCTCATCGGCTCCGTCGCCGCACCCGCCATCATCCGCAGCGCCTCCGCGCAGGGCGGCACCATCAAGATCGGCATGGTCGTGCCCGTGACCGGCGCCGCTGCCGAATCCGGCAGCTTCGCCCAGACGGGCGCCCGCATCGCCCTCGAACCGGTCAACAAGGGCGGCGGCGTCCTCGGCAAGCAACTCGAGCTGGTGTTCGAGGACGACCAAACCACCAATCCGGGGGCCGTCCTGGCCTTCTCCAAGCTGTCGAGCCAGCCCGATATCGTGGCGTTCCTCGGCTCGATCCGGTCGACGCAGAACCACGCCATGGCGCCGGACATGCTGAAGGCCGGCAAGCCGGTCGGGTTCGGCGGTACCGACCCGAACCTGACGAAGCTCGGCAATCCCTGGCTCTTCCGCTTCCGCCCGAACGATTCCTATTCGGGCAAGGTCATCGCGCAGTACGGCGCGAAGGAGCTCGGCAAGAAGAAGTGGGCGATCGTCCATTCCACGGACGCGTTCGGCACCGCCGGCGCCAAGGCCCTGACCGAGGCCCTGCCCGAGAACGGCGCCACCGTTGCGCTCGACCAGGGCTACGCGAACCAGAGCCAGGATTTCACGCCCGTCGTGCTGGCCGTCAGGTCGTCCGGAGCGGATGTCCTCGGGACCTATTTCACCTTCGAGACCGATCTCGGCATCTTCGCCCGCCAGCTGCGCCAGCTCGGCGTCACCATCCCGTGGGTCGGGTCACCCTCGATCGTCAACGTATCGGCCCTGAAGCTCGCCGGCCCGGCGCTCTTCAACACGTTCGGCGTCGCCGATTACGCCGAGGATTCGAGCGAGGCCGCGAAGGCGTTCGGCAAGGCCTACCGCGATGTCCGGAAGGTCGCGCCGGACAACCAGTCGTCCTGGACCTACGACGCCATCACGGTGTTCGCGCTCGCGATGAACAAGGCGGGCACGACCGAGCCCAACAAGGTCCGCGAGGCCCTCCTGGCCATCCGCGGCCACAAGGGCGCCGAGGGCGAGTACAACTTCGACAAGAACGGCGACGGCCTGCACGGCTACAACATTGTCAAGAACGAGAAGGGCGACATCAAGTTCGACAAGCGGATCGACTTCACCCCGCAACTCGGCTGACGCTCGTGGGTCAGCGTGCTTCGAGGCCCGGCTTCGCCGGGCACCTCGGAATGAGGATCGTCGCAGCATATCCCGTCCTCATCCTGAGGTGCCGACCGCAGGTCGGCCTCGAGGGACGCACATCACCCATGCGGTCGTTCTGATGGATCTCGCGCTTCAGCTTCTCTTCACCGGCATCGGGATCGGCTCCGTCTACGCCCTCGTGGCGCTAGGCTTCGTCCTGATCTTCCGGGCGACGAACGTCGTGAACTTCGCCCAGGGCGAGTTCTCGATGGTCGCCGCGTTCCTGATGATCGTCTTCGCCGTGAAGCTCGGCCTGCCCTATTGGCTGGCCTTCCTGATCTCGCTCGCCGGCATGGCGCTGCTCGGCGCCCTGTTCAACCTCGCAGTCTATTACCCGCTCCGGCACCGCACCTACCTGCCCGTCATCATCTCGACGATCGGAGCCTCGATCCTGATGGCGAACCTGACACTAGCGATCCACGGACCCGAGCCCGAGGTGATGGCCGGCTGGTTCGAGACGCCCGGCTTCCTGCTCGGGCCGGTGTATTTCGACAGCCAGTATCTCCTGATCATCGCCGTGACGGCGCTGCTGGTGGCCGTCCAGTACTGGTTCTTCGAGCGCACGCTGCTCGGCAAGAAGCTGCAGGCGACCTCGCAGGACAAGGAGATGGCGGCGCTGCTCGGCATTCCGGTCGCGGCCATGATCATGATCACCTTCGTGTACTCCGCCGTGATCGGCGGGATCGCCGGGATCCTCGTCGCGCCGGTCCTCTTCGTGTCGATCCACATGGGCGCGACCATCGCCCTCAAGGCCTTTGCGGCGACCATCATCGGCGGGTTCGGCGACGTCACGGGCGCCATCATCGGCGGGCTCGCGCTCGGCGTGATCGAGACCTTCGGGGCGGCCTACGTGTCCGTGCCCTACAAGGACGCGTTCGCGTTCCTGGTCCTCATCGCCTTCCTGGTCTTCCGGCCGCAGGGCATCTTCGGCGAGCGCGTGGCGGAAAAGGCATGAGCACCTCGGTGTCGGCACCCGCCGCGCAGGTCCGGCCGCAACTGCGCTGGGGCCTCGTCGCCTACGTGGCGCTCGTGATCGCGGCGATGGCGCTCGCGATTGTCGTCCCGAAGACGGGCTACATCCTCAACATCTCCATGCAGGCGACGACCTACGCGATCGCCGTGCTCGGCCTCACCGTGGTGCTCGGCCTCTGCGGCCAGATCAACCTCGCGCAGGCCGCGTTCTTCGGCCTCGGCGCCTACGCGGTCGGGATCGGCCAGACCGAATACGGCGTGAATTTCTGGGTCTGCCTGCTACTCGGGATGAGCTTCGCGGCCCTGATGGGAGCGCTGCTCGGGGCCTCCACGCTGAAGCTCGGGGGGCACTATCTTGCGATGGTGACGATCTCCTTCCAGCAGATCGTGACGCTCGTCCTCATCAACTGGATCCCGGTCACCAAGGGGCCGGACGGCGTGCGCTCCATCCCGCGCCCGGCCTTGTTCGCGGATGGGAGCACCTATCTGGCGCTCTGCATCGCGGTGCTCGGCGGCTGCGGCTACCTGCTCTGGCGCCTGCGCGACACGCAACTCGGCCGGGCGATGCGGGCCGTGCGGGACAACGAGCTTGCCGCCAGCGTCGCCGGCATCGACGTCTACCGCACCAAGGTCATCGCCTTCGCGATTTCCTCCATCCTCGGCGGGCTCGGGGGCGGACTGTTCGCTGCCGGCTTCGCCTATGTGAGCCCCGACCAGTTCTCCTTCGCGGAATCGGTCGTGTTCCTCACGATGGTGCTGCTCGGCGGCGTCTCGTCGCCGATCGGCGCCGCGATCGGGACCGGGCTCCTGATCCTCATCCCGGAATGGCTTCGCTTCCTGAAGAGCGTGCCCGGCCTGTACCTGGCGATCTATGGCGCCGCCGTGATCCTCATCGTGCTGTTCATGCCGGACGGCATCTGGGGCTTCATCCGGGGCCATCTGGATCGCTTCAAGCGGCGACCGGTCTTCGCTGGCGCCACCCCTCGCCTGGACTTCGCGGGCGGTGCGGCGGGCTCGGAGACCGTGCTCGAGCTCAAGGGCCTGTCGAAGCATTTCGGCGGCCTGAAAGCCGTCGACGAGGTCGATCTCGCGATCCGCCGCGGCGGGGTCCATGCGCTCATCGGGCCGAACGGGTCCGGCAAGACGACGACGCTCAACGTCGTCTCCGGGCTCTACCGGGCGACCTCGGGCAAGATCTTCCTGAACGGCCGCGACATCACCGATCTGCCGCCGCATGCCCGCACGGTGGCCGGGCTCGGCCGCACCTTCCAGAACATCCGCCTCTGGCGCTCCATGACGGCGATGGAAAACGTCATGATCGGGGCCGAACGGCCCGGCAGCACGCTCGCGACCGACAGCGCGGCCGTGGTCGCGCGCGCCCGGGCGGCGCTCGCCTTCGTCGATCTGGAGAACCGCGCGGACGAACTCGTGTCCGGCTTCTCCTATGGCCATCAGCGGGCGGTCGAGATCGCCAGGGCGCTCGCGGCGGATCCCGTCCTGCTGCTTCTCGACGAGCCCGGGGCCGGGCTCAACTCGTCCGAGAAGGTCGAACTGCGCAATCTCCTGAAGCGCATATCGGCCCGCGGCCTCACCATCCTCATCATCGACCACGACATGACGCTCGTCAGCGAGGTGGCCCAGCACATTACGGTGCTGAATTTCGGCCGCCGGATCGCCGATGGGTATTCGGCGGACGTGCTGCGCCATCCCGATGTCGTCGCGGCCTATCTTGGAACGGCGCCCGATGTCGCTGCTTGAACTCCGCAACCTGCTCGTCCTGTACGGATCGAACGAGGCCGTCCACGACGTCTCGCTGACGGTCGAGGCGGGCGAGGTCGTCACGCTCCTGGGCTCGAACGGCGCCGGCAAGTCCACGACGCTGCGGGCCATCTCCGGCCTGGTGAAGCCGAGCTCCGGGGACATCCTGTTCGATGGCCGGTCCATCGCGGGGATGAAGCCGGAGGAGATCGTTCGGCTCGGCATCGCGCATGTCCCCGAGGGGCGGCGGGTCTTTCCCGGGCTCTCCGTGAAGGAGAACATCATGCTCGGCGCCTCGAACCGCGCAGGCCTGCGGAGTGCGGATATCGCCCGCGAGGCGGAGGAGATGTTCGACCTCTTCCCGGACATCCGACGCTTCTCGGGCGCGCTCGGCTGGACGCTGTCCGGCGGACAGCAGCAGATGGTCGCGGTCGCGCGCGGCCTCATGGCGAAGCCGCGGCTCCTTCTCCTTGACGAGCCGTCGCTCGGGCTCGCCCCCGTGATCGTGCAGGCCGTGTTCGCGATCATCGCGGAGATCCGGCGCCGCGGCACGACGGTGCTGTTGGTCGAGCAGAATGCCCGCATGGGCCTGTCCGTCGCGGATCGCGGCTACGTGCTCGAGACGGGGCGCCTGGCGCTGTCCGGCACGCCTTCGGAGCTGTGGGGCAACGAGGAGATCCGCGCGGCCTATCTCGGCGGACGGACGGTCGCGGTCGCCTGACCTCGTCCGGCGTTGCATCCCTGCCGCGCCGCTCCAAGAAGGCCTGCAAGACCCCTCGCGTTAACGAATGGGTAACCGTGTCTGGCGCCAAAGTGCGCCTCCGCAACACTTTCGTAAGTGCCCGTGTCCAGCGCAGCCCGTCCTTCGATTCGCTTTCGCGGCCACTCCTTCATTGCGCTCGTCGTCGTGCCGGAAGAGCCCGTGGCCGAGTGGCTCGCCCATCTCGACGGGCTGGCCAGCCGGTCTCCCGGCTTCTTCGCCAACCGGCCCGTGATCCTCGACGTCTCGCATCTGCCGCATGACAAGGCGGCCCTGCAGGCGCTGATCGGCGATCTGTTCGGGCGCGGCATCCGGGTGATGGGGCTCGAGGGTGCGGACCCGGCGATCCTCGGGCTCGACCTTCCGCCGGCACTGGGTGGCGGCAACCCGACCGGACAATTGGACGTCCCGGCCGACAGGCTCAAATCGTCGAACACGACCACGGCGGCTCCGAGCCGCCTCGCGTCCCTCATCGTCGAGAACCCGGTGCGCTCGGGGCAGTCGATCTGCTTCCCTGACGGGGACGTCACGATCGTGGGCTCCGTGTCCTCGGGGGCCGAGGTCATCGCGGGCGGCTCCATCCACGTCTACGGCACGCTGCGCGGCCGGGCGGTCGCGGGCTCGGCGGGCGATCCGAAGGCGCGCATCTACTGCCGCAAGCTCGAAGCCGAGCTTCTTATGATCGACGGCTCGTTCAGGACGGACGACGAGGTCCAGCCGGACCTGCGTGGCCGCCCCGTTCAGGCCTGGCTCGACAACGGCGCGATCGCGCTCGCGAGCCTGGATTAGCACGCACGCCGGAATCGTCCGAGCGCATACAGACCCAGGAGAGGGAACGGCACATGGCCAAGGTAATCGTCATCACCTCGGGCAAGGGCGGGGTCGGCAAGACCACCACGACGGCGGCTCTGGGCGCCGCCCTCGCGCAGAGCGGGCAGAGCGTCGTCGTCATCGATTTCGACGTCGGGCTGCGCAACCTCGATCTCGTGCTCGGGGCCGAGCGCCGCGTGGTCTACGACCTGATCAACGTCGTGCAGGGCGATGCCAAGCTGAACCAGGCGCTGATCCGGGACAAGCGCATCGACACCCTGTCCCTGCTGGCTGCCTCGCAGACTCGGGATAAGGAGGCGCTGACGGAGGACGGCGTCGGCCGCGTGATCGCGGAACTGCGCGAGAAGTTCGACTACGTGATCTGCGACAGCCCGGCCGGTATCGAGCGCGGCGCGACGCTCGCCATGCGCTACGCCGATGTCGCTGTCGTCGTGACGAACCCCGAAGTCTCGTCCGTCCGCGACTCGGACCGCATCATCGGCCTCCTCGATTCGAAGACCGAGCGCGCCGAGCGTGGCGACCGGATGGAGAAGCACCTTCTCATCACGCGCTTCGACCCGGCCCGCGAGATGCGGGGCGAGATGCTGAAGACGGAGGACGTGCTGGAGATCCTCTCCATCCCGCTGCTCGGCATCATCCCTGAGAGCGAGGAGGTGCTGCGCGCCTCCAATGTCGGGTCGCCCGTGACCCTGAATGCCCCGATGAGCGCGCCGGCCCGTGCCTATATGGATGCCGCGCGGCGCCTGAAGGGCGAGAGCGTCGCCATGACGGTCCCGTCCGACAGGCGGACCTTGTTCTCCAAGCTCTTCACGCGGAGGGCCGCATGAACCTGTTGAGCTTCTTCCTGCGCCGCAACGGATCGGCTCCGGTGGCGCGCGATCGATTGCAGGTCCTGCTCTCGCATGAGCGCGCCGCGCTCGGTCAGCGCGATCTCGTCGCCGTGCTTCGCGAAGAGATCCTCGCGGTCATTGCGAAGCATGTTCGCGTCGATCGCGACAAGGTCCGCGTGAAGATGGACCGCGGCGATTCGATTTCGACGCTCGAAGTCGACATCGAGATCCCGATGAGCGTCGGCAGCGCGAAATTCGCGCTCGCCGGCTGACGGACGCCGGGGCGGGTCAGCCCGCCCGGCTTGCCCGGGGTGCGAGCGTGAGCAGGGGGCGGGTGCCCGGCCCGCGGCTCACCCTCTCGACGACGACGGTGCGCTTGCCCGTGATCACGGAACTGGGCGCCATGGGCGACGCATTCCTCAGGCGCGCCATGCGGGCCAGGTGAGGGCGCACTTCATCCTCGGTGACGCCCATCAGGCCGGCTGCGATCTCGATCTGACTCTGGACGTCGTCCGCAAGACCCTGGGCGGCCAAGATGGCCTCCTCGATGGTCGGCGGCTCGCGCCGGACGCGCGGTGGAGGAAGAGGCTTACGAGGCGGGCGCATGAGATTTGTCCTCGGCTGACGCAGTCGCGCCGGCTTTTGTGCAGTGCAACATATTTGGACAGAGGTGTCCACCGCGAACCTTTCGGGCAGGCCGAGGTTCCGCCACGTCCAAGCCAGCACCGATGCCCGATCTCCCCTAACGGATTCGATTGATGCAGAGGCTCGCGATAGGATTGGGCCGTGTAGCGGCCCGGTGCCGCACCGCCGGAAACGACCAATGACGACGATCTCCGTGTTTTCGGACGTGATCTGCCCATGGTGCTACCTCGGCAAGCGGCGGCTCGAACGCGGCCTCGAGGCTCTCGGGCTTGCCGGCACGCTGGGCATCCGCTGGCTGCCCTTCGAGCTCAATCCGGACATGCCCGAGGCAGGGGTACCCCGGTCCGAATACCGTGCGCGCAAATTCGGAGCGCAGCGCAGCGCCGATCTGGACGCCCGCATGGAGGCCCTTGGTCGCGAGGATGGGGTCACGTTCGCGTTCGACAGGATGCAGCGCACACCGAACACGCGACGCGCCCACATGCTCATCGCTCACGCAGCGGCCGAGGGGCGTGGCGATGGGATCGTCGAAGCGTTGTTTCGCGCCTATTTCGAGGAGGCCCGGGACATCGGCGACCCGGAGGTTTTGGCCGAGATCGGAGCGGCCCAAGGTCTCTCGACCGAAGCGGCTCGTGCGGCGCTGGGTGACGACGTCCTCCGGGAGACCGTCGTGCTCCTGGAGAGCCGCGCATCCGAGATCGGCATTGGAGGCGTCCCTTTCTTCATTCTTGAGGGCGGGCAGGTCGTGTCCGGCGCTCAGTCGAGCCAGGATTGGGAGATCCTGCTGAGGAAACTCCATCTCGACCCGGCCGCCGCAGAGCTGGCCTGAAGCGCGCCGGCCCGTCCCGGACCGGCAAGATCGCGAAAGGCCTTCCCCTCCGGGGTTTGCTCGCCTATGGTCCGGCCGCGTCGGTAAGCACCCGTAGCTCAGCTGGATAGAGCGCTGCCCTCCGAAGGCAGAGGTCACACGTTCGAATCGTGTCGGGTGCGCCAGTTCCTCAACGACTTTTGCGTCTCCGCTTCCGCGGGAGATCAAATCCGGGAGCCCGCAGCAGAAGGCGCCGGTAGATCCTGGGC
>CAXUKK010000039.1:0-11474 GCA_964251455.1 uncultured Enterovirga sp. | reverse complement strand
GTGTACTTCCTGGCCGGCTACCTGTTCTCGGCCCGCATCTTCGGGCTGGCGGCCTGGGCGCCCGCCAACACGCGCCCGGCACTCCTCGGCATCGCGCTCTGGGCCGCGATCAACGGCGCCCTGGCGCTCGGCCCGAGCCCGATCCCGGCCTTCGAGACGCTTGCCGAATGGCCACTCGTGAGCCTCGGCCTCGGCCTCGCGGGTGCGGTCGCGATCGTGGCGATCGCGTCGCTTCTGACCAGCAAGGCACGCCGCTTCGTCGAGCCGTTGCGCTATTGCGGCCAGAACTCGATCGCGATCTACCTCGCGTTCTTCCTGCCCATGGCCGCCACCCGCGCGCTCCTGATCAAGACCGGCATCATCTCCGATGCCGGAATCGTGTCACTCCTCGTCCTCATCGCGGCGGTTCTCGTGCCGCTCGCGCTCGAGCGCGTCGTGCGGCACACGCCGCTGTTCTTCCTGTTCCGGCGTCCGCCCTGGGCGCATATCGTGCCCGCCCGGCCGGCCATGCGGCTGCAGCCGGCGGAGTAGCTACTCGCCGGCAGGCCCGCGGAGCGGCTGATCGCCTCGCGCCACCCTGATCTCGGCGACGGCCGCATCGACCTTCAGGGCCAACAGCGCCGTTCCGCGCTCGGTTGAGGCGCGGGTCGGGTCGCCGTCGGCGCCCGTCGGCTCCGACCAAGCCGGACGGTTCGTCCAGCGATCGAGCTTCACGCCGGCCGGATGGGCCGCCATCAGTTCCGACGTGTCCTGGATGCCGCCATGCTGGCCGATGGAGGCTGGCGTCTCGCCCTGCCCCGCGAGCCAGGCGAGTTGCGCGGCATCGGCCGTGTAGCCCTTTACGCTCACGACCTTGATGCCCTCACTCGCCCATTCGCGCCCGAGCCGCTCAGCCACTTCATTCTGGACCGGCAGGCTCTCGCCATGGTCGGCGATGAAGCAGATCATCCTGAAACCGCCTGCTTTCAGCGACCGGCCGATCCCTTCCAGGGTTCCGGCGAACACCGCGTCCGGCACGCCGATCGTGCCAGGAAACCGCATGTGGCCGGTCGCGGGCGCATAGCCGCCCTCGGGTACGAACGACACCACGGGCGTGACAAGCGTGCGGCCGAGAGCGGCTGCGATGCGCTTGGCCGTGTACGCGACGATGCGGTCGTGCTTGCCGATAGCCAGGTGCGGGCCGTTCTGCTCGAGGCCGCCCGAGGGCACGATCGCGGTCGTGTAGCCGTGCTCGACGAGGCTGCGCACCTCGACCCAGGTGAGTTCGGCGATCTCCACCTCGTCCGGCAACGGCGCCGTCAGCGGATTCTGCGCGAGTGCCAGGACACCGACAAGCGCGAGGGCGACTGTCAGGCCGAAGACGCGGCGCTGCCGGGCGGCGGCCGAGGGATGGGTCTGAATCTCGGGCATGGTGCCCCGTGGCGGCGGCGAAGCCGGATCGAACGGCGAACAGCCTTAAGGCCGGGTGAAGAGATTGGGGGTCAAGGCATGCTTGCGTGAGGTCGACGTTAACCTGTTCTCCATACACAATCGGCGCATGATCGAGGCCTACATCCTCCCGGTCGCCCGAAATATCGGCGGCACGATCCTGCATATCCTACCGTTCACGACTGCTGTCGCGATCGTGTTCACCGGGCTGCATTGGGTGGCGGAGCCCTGCAACAAAGGCGTGCCGTGGTGGCGCAAGCCCGGCCTTGTGACCGACTTCGTGTTCATGTTCTTCCTGCCGGTCGTCGGCGGATGGGCGCGGGTGTTCTTTCTGATCTTCGGTGCGCTCTTCATTTACAGGATCAGTCCCGACGAGATCGGCGAGTTCCTGCAGGGCGGCCACGGCCCGCTGTCCGGATTGCCTTTATGGGGCCAGGCGATCGCCTTCCTCATCCTCGGCGACGTGATGATGTACTGGACGCACCGGCTCTTCCACGGCGCCTCGCTGTGGCGGTACCATGCGATCCATCACGCGCCCGAGCACCTGGACTGGACTTCGGCGACGCGTTTTCATCCGATCAACATCATCTTCCACAGCGTGCTCGCGGACGCCGTGCTGCTGATGCTCGGCATCTCGCCCACCGTGCTCGTCGCGCTGTCGCCGTTCAACGTCGCGATGTCGGCCTTCGTGCATGCCAATCTCAACTGGACGCTTGGGCCCTTCCGCTACGTGATCGCCGGCCCGGTCTTCCACCGCTGGCACCACACCGATCCTGACCGCGGCGGCGACAAGAACTTCGCCCCGACCTTCCCGGTCATCGACCTCATCTTCGGCACCTTCCACATGCCGAAGGGCGAGCTGCCCGATCACTACGGGATCGACGACGCGCAATTTCCGCAAGGGTTCGGAGGGCAGCTTCTCTACCCGTTCCGCAAGCCCAAGGCCGCCGTGACCCAGTCGGGCGGAAGCGACGCGATCCCGGCCGGATAGTCCCTCCCGCTTTCGTGACGGCTGGCTGGGGGAACAGGACAGGGTTCCGCCTCATTGCCATGCGCTGATGCGTGACCCGAAGGCGCCGACGCATGCGACGCACGACATTGTTGAGCCTCGCAGCCCTGCTCCTCGCGCTTGGCCTCGGGGTGCTGGGCTGGCGACTTCTCTCCGCCCCGACCGTTCTGCGCGTCGCCGTCGGTCCGGCCGCGAGCGAGGACGCGCGCCTGATGGCGGCCGCAGCGCAATACCTAGCCCGCGAGCATGAATCCCTCCGCTTCAAGATCGTCACAACGGACGGCGAGGCGGAGAGCTCCAAGGCCGTCGATGACGGCCGGGCCGACGTCGCTGTCGTCCGGACCGACGTCGCGATGCCCGAAAAGGCGCAGACGGTCGCCATCATGCATCGCGACGCCGTTGTCATCGTGGCGCCGGCGTCCCGCGAGATCGCCGGCATCCCGGACCTGCGCGACCGCACGGTCGGCGTGGTCCGGCAACTCCCCGCGAATGTCCGCCTGCTCGAACTGCTGCTGACGCATTACGAGGTCCCGAAGGACAGCGTCCGAACCATCATGCTGGACGGGGCGGACGAGGTCGAGGCCGCGCTGCGGGCCGGGACGATCGACGCGGCGCTCGCGGTCGGCACCATCAACGGCCGCACCGTCACGGCCACGGTCGCGGCGGTAACGGCCGCGAGCGACGGCACCGGACCCGTCTTCATCCCGGTCAACGAGGTGGACGCAATCGCGCAACCCTCCCCGCACCACGACGTCTTCGACATCGTTCGCGGCGCCTTCGGGGGAACGCCTCCCCGCCCGGTCGATACCGTCAAGGCGCTGGGCGTGAACCACGTGCTCGTCGCCGCGACGTCGCTTCCCGACCAGACCGTATCCGAGCTGACGAAGCTGCTGTTCACGCTGCGGCCGGTGATCGCCCGCGACATTCCGCTCGCGAACCGCATCGAGGCCCCCGAACTCGAGAACGGTCCCTCCACCCTGACCGTGCATCCGGGCGCGAGCGCCTATTACGAAGACGAGGTCCAGACCTTCTTCGACCGGTACAGCGACTGGCTCTATCTCGGCCTGTTCGCAGTCTCGATCGTCGGCTCCGGCTTCGCGTGGCTGGCGTCGCAGGCCTCCACACGGCGACGCGTGCGCACGCTCAGCCTCCTCGGCCGCCTGCTGGAGATCGTGAAACACGCCCGCAATGTCGACCGGGCCCGGGAGCTCGACGCCCTGCAGGACGAGGCGGACGAGATCCTCGCGATCGCTCTGAGCCAGGCCGGGAACGGCCAGCTCGACCACCATGGCGTCTCGGCCTTCACGCTCGGCCTCGACCAGGCACGCCAGGCCATCACGGAGCGCCGTCGAACCCTGTCAAAGGGTCGTCCGCCGCTCGTCCAGGCTGCCGAATAGCCTCCAGGCTCCACGCGGCCCGTTGCCGCAACGCGCCCAACGTATTATGTGCACCGCAGCGTCATCACATCGTCGGCTGATCGCGCCTGGCATCCGCATGTCTGCGGGAGCCCGGGTCGGCCGTTCGCACGCGGACTGCAAGAACACATGAAACTGCGCAATATCGCCATCATCGCCCACGTCGACCATGGCAAGACGACCCTCGTGGACAAGATGCTGAGCCAGTCTGGCTCGTTCCGCGACAACCAGCGCGTCGCCGAACGCGTGATGGACTCGAACGATCTCGAGAAGGAGCGCGGCATCACGATCCTGGCCAAGGCGACCTCGGTCGTCTGGAAGGATACCCGCATCAACATCGTCGACACCCCCGGCCACGCTGACTTCGGTGGGGAGGTGGAGCGGATCCTGTCGATGGTGGACGGCGTGATCGTGCTCGTCGATGCCGCCGAAGGCCCGATGCCGCAGACCAAGTTCGTGGTCGGCAAGGCGCTGAAGATCGGCCTGAAGCCCATCGTCGCGATCAACAAGGTCGACCGGCCGGACGCCCGCATCACCGAGGTCGTGAACGAGGTCTTCGACCTTTTCGCCGCGCTCGACGCCAGCGACGAGCAGCTCGACTTCCCGATCATCTACGGCTCGGGCCGCAACGGCTGGATGTCGACGACCCCCGAGCAGCCGGCCGAGGCGAGTCTCGCGCCGATGTTCGACCTCGTGCTGCAGCACGTCCCGCCGGCGAGCGTCGAGGACGGTCCGTTCCGCATGCTCGGCACGCTGCTGGAAGCCAACCCCTTCCTCGGCCGCATCATCACGGGCAAGATCTCGTCAGGCACCGTGAAGCCGAACCAGACGATCAAGGTCATGGATCGCCTCGGCAACCTGGTCGAGACCGGCCGCGTCTCCAAGATCCTTGCGTTCCGGGGCATCGAACGTCAGCCGATCGAGGTCGGCGAGGCGGGCGACATCGTGTCGATCGCCGGCCTCGTGAAGGGCTCGGTCGCCGACACGTTCTGCGATCCCGCGGTCGAGACCCCGATCCAGGCCCAGCCGATCGATCCGCCGACCGTCACGATGTCCTTCATCGTCAACGATTCGCCGCTGGCGGGCACCGAGGGCGACAAGGTCACGAGCCGCATGATCCGCGAGCGCCTCTTCAAGGAGGGCGAAGGCAACGTCACGCTCAAGATCGAGGAGGCCGAGGACAAGGATTCGTTCTACGTCTCCGGCCGCGGCGAGCTGCAGCTCTCCATTCTGATCGAGACGATGCGGCGCGAAGGCTTCGAGCTGGCCGTGTCGCGTCCCCGCGTCGTGTTCGAGACGAGCCCGACCGGCGAGCGGCTCGAGCCGATCGAGGAGGTCGTGATCGACGTCGACGAGGAATACTCGGGGGTCGTCGTGCAGAAGATGTCCGAGCGGAAGGCCGACATGGTCGAGATGCGGCCATCCGGCGGCAACCGCCAGCGGCTGGTCTTCTACGCACCGACCCGCGGCCTCATCGGCTACCAGGGCGAGCTGATGACCGACACGCGCGGCACCGCCATCATGAACCGGCTCTTCCACGCGTATGAATCGCACCGCGGCGAGATCGCCGGCCGCCGCAACGGCGTGCTGATGTCGAACGAATCCGGCGAGGCGGTCGCCTATGCGCTCTGGAACCTCGAGGACCGCGGCCCGATGATGATCGAGCCTGGCTGGAAGGTGTACCAGGGCATGATCGTCGGCGAGCACAACCGCGAGAACGACCTCGAAGTGAACGTGTTGAAGGGCAAGAAGCTCACCAACATCCGCACGACCTCCAAGGACGAGGCCGTCCGTCTCACGCCGCCCATCCGCATGACCCTCGAGCGCTCGTTGGCCTGGATCGCCGACGACGAACTGGTGGAGGTCACGCCGAAATCGATTCGGCTGCGCAAGGCCGTTCTCGATCCGAACGATCGCAAGCGCGCCGGACGCAGCAAGGAAGCCGCGGCTTGAAGGCCTCGGCAGCGACACGACGCCGCTGCCGTCTGCCTGGAACTTACTAGCCCGCGCGGCGCTCTCCGCGCGGGCGCCAACCATGCTTGGCAGCTTCGAAAGCCGGGCTCATGGCTCACTTCGCAGTGGCATTCCGCGAGCGTTGCGTTAACACTTCCCTAACTCTGGTTGAGGCGGTGAGATGAGCAGCTCGACAGGCCCAGTTGGCCTCGTCCTGACCGTGGCGGCGGTCTTCAGCGTCGGCATCCTCTGGACCACCGGGGTTGCGCAGTTCGGCGGGAGCGCCGGCTCATCCGCTCAGCCGCGCCGCACCGCGGCCAGCTGCGAAGAGTGGATGTTTCCCTACCTCAAGCGCGATTGCGGGGACGTCCGTCTCCCAGCCGCGCAGGTACGTCCAGTCGCAGCACCCTTGAGCAAGCCGGCGGAGATCGCTGCGGCAGTGCCGCGCCCTGATGCGGCTGATCTGCCGGTACGCGAGCCGACCCGGATCGTATCGGAAACCGGCTCGGTTCGATCGTCAGCCCCGCCGGCAAAGCCAGTCCTTGTCGAGGCACCACGAGCCGAGCCGCCCAAGCTTGTTCCGGTCCAGTTGGCCGAGGTGGCAGGCCAGGCGCCACGACCGCCGGTGCAGGACGATCCGTTCTCCGCCCAGGCGCCTCGTCCACCCGAGCAGAGGCTGGAACCGGCCAAGGCGTTGGAGCCTACCCTGCCGGCGAAGCCGCGCAGACCCGTCGAGCCGATCCGGACAGCCCGGCCGGTCGACAAGCCCGTTCAGGAACGGACGGAGGCGCCGGCGCGCAACGTTCGGATCATCCCCATCGACCGGACTTACCTCGCGACCGTTCCGCCCTCCGCTCCGGGCAGCGACGCGGAAGCGGAGGGGTCGTCGGGATCGTCCTCACCGATCACGACGGGTCGCACGCCACCAAGCGTGGCTCAGGCCCAGTCGGCGGCCACGAGTCCGCCCTCTGCGGTCGCGGAGCCCGCACCCACGATTGCGGATGTCATGTCTCGCAGCCCGTCCGGCCCGAGCGTCGCGGCCGCGCAGAACTCGGCACCAGGCGTAAGGTCCGCCGCCCCGGGGGATGTCGCCGTATCGACTTTGCTCGCTGCACAGCAGGCTCGCCCCGCGACCCCGCCGCCCGCGGTTGTTCCTGTTGCGCTCGGCAGCGCCGCGGCTGCAGCGGCGGCTATCGTCGAGTTGAGGCCGACCCCGGCAGGCGAACCCCACGCCGTAACGCCCGCTCCCGACTCTGCTTCGGCCGCCCAGATCGCGCTCGTGCCGGCAACTCCCGTGCCGCCCAGTGCCGGGGCCGTCCAGCCGGTGGCGACCGCTCGAGCCGACGCGACCGCACCGGCCAATGAAAGCCGCGAACCGGTCGCGGTCCGGACCCTGCAGGCAAGCACGCCGACTGCCGGCCCCTTGACGATTGCTGTCCCGGACGCACCTGCTTCAGGGGGAGCCACAGCTGGGGAGCGCCCATCGCCCGAGCGCAAGCTCACGGCCCGCGAGCGCCGGGAAGTGGCCCGCGTCGAACGGGAGGAGCGCCGCAGAGTAGAGCGCATAGCCCGTCTCGAAGAGACCGCGCGCATCCGCGAAGCCGCTCGCCAAGCACAGGCGCGCCTCGCGGCCGAGGCCGAACAGGTGGCCAAAGCCCGCCTCGCGCAGCAGGAAGCCGCGCGTGCGGAGGCCGAGGCGCGTCGTCAGGCAGAGCGCACGGCCAAGGATGCCGAGCGCGTGCGTCTCGCGGCCGAAGCCGAGCAGGCCGCAAAGGCTCGGCTGGTCCAACAAGAGGCGGCGCGCGCCGAAGCCGAGTCACGCCGCAGCGCGGAGCAGGCGACCAAGGATACCGAGCGCGCCCGTCTGGCTGCAGAGGCCGAGGCAGCTACGAAGGAGCGCTCGGCCCGCCAGGAGGCCGCGAAGGCGGAGGCCGCCAGGCGCCAGGAGGCTGAGAACGCGGCCGGGCAGGCAGAGCGCGCAAGGCTGGCGGCGGAAGCCGAGCAGACTGCCAAGGCCCGTCTTGCCCAGCAGGAGGCCGCACGGGTCGACGCCGAGATGCGCCGCCAGGCAGAGCGGACGGCCAAGGATACCGAGCGTGCCCGTCTGGCTGCAGATGCCGAGCAGGCGGCCAGGGCGCGCGTCGCGCAGCAGGAATCGGCGCGACTGGAAGCTGATCGGCGCCGGGTGGCGGATCGGGCGGATCGGCAGGCCGAGCAGGCACGCGAGATCGCCGCGGCCGAGCGGATTGCCTCGGAGCGCCGGGCTCAGCGTGAGGCCCTCCGTTTTGAAGCCGAGCGGCGTCGTGAGGCTGGACAAGCGGCCCGCCAGGCCGAGCGCGCCCGCCTGGCAGACCAAGCCGCGCAGGCCGCCGCTGAACGGCGCGCCCGGCGTGAGGCTGCCCGGACCGAAGCCGAGGCACGGCGATCGGCGGAGCGGCAGACGCCGCGTCGCGAGCCATCCATGCAGGCCTACGACCCGAACATCCGCTACGACGCCCGTCGCGGCAGGCGCGCCTATGGCGAGTGGGTCTATCCGGATGCGCCGACCCGGACCTATGTCGAGCGTCGACGCTCCTATTCGGACGACCCGCCCCCGGCGCGCAGTGGCTACTACGTCCGCAGGCCGAGCGGCGGCGGCATCCTCGGCTGGCTCGGTGGCGAGTAAGACCTAGCGGCGGAGCGGCCGGCCGCTCTCGTACAGGATGACCGGCTTCGCGCCCGCGAAGCTGATCCCGAGATCGAAGGTGGCAGCGCCGCTCGCGCGCCGTCCTGTCCCGGGGTTCGAAACGCGGTAGTCGATGATCGAGCGGACGGCGCAGCGCCGCGCCCCCGCGTTGCAGATCACCTGCATCGATCCCGGCCGATGATGATATGAGCGGTTCGGCCATTGCCGGACGGCCCGGCGCTTCTCCGCTGCGAGCCCGCGCCAATCGAGGCTGCGGCCGTAAAACGTGACTCGCGGACCATAGACGTAAGGCACGCCCTCGATCGAGAACTCGCTGCTGGACGACCAGACGGCGAGGTAGCGCTGGGCAATCGTGGCCGAGCGTTCCTGCATCTCTCCGGCACTCTGCGCCACGGCAGGCCCGGCGAGCGCTGCACAGGCCGCCACGGCGGCGAAGCTACGAAACAGGGCAGTCGGCATGGCGAACTCGGGCTGGCATCGGGTCGGTCGGACAATGCCGGGCCGCACGTTTTGTGCCGGCCCGAATGGGCACAGAGGAGCGGCTCAGGCCGCCAGATCCGCCACAACGGCGTCGAGCACCGGGAACCCAGCGGGCGTCACGGCGATACGCGAGCCGAGATGACCCGCGATCAGGCCATCGCCGACGAGGTCCGACACGCGGCGGGAATCGAGCCGGCGGCCCGCAAAGGCGCGGTAGCGCTCCGGGTCGATGCCTTCGCGCAGCCGCAGCCCCATCAGCAGGAACTCGTCGGCAGTCTCCTCGGCCGAGAGCGTCGTGAACTCGTTCAGGCCGTGGCCGTAGTTTTCGACCCGCTCGAGCCAGGTCTCGGGGTTCCGCTCCGTCGCGGTCGCGATCCGGCCTTCGGCTGAAACCACCCGGCCATGCGCGCCCGGCCCGACGCCTACATATTCGCCGTAGCGCCAGTAGACGAGATTATGCCGCGACTCGGCGCCCGGCCGCGCGTGGTTGGAAATCTCGTAGGCCGGCATTCCGGCCGCGCCGCAGATCTCCTGCGTCACGTCGTAGAGGACGCGTCCGGCCTCGGAATCCGGCACGACGAGGCGGCCGGCGGCGTGGAGCTTCTCGAACCACGTGCCGGGCTCGATCGTCAGCTGATACAACGACAGGTGCTCGGCCGCGTAGCCGATCGCCTGCCTGAGCTCCGCCGCCCATGCCTCGGGCGTCTGGTTCGGCCGGGCATAGATCAGGTCGAACGAGTAGCGCTCGAATGTGGTGCGGGCGATGTCGACGGCGGCGAGCGCCTCGGCGACCGAATGCTTGCGGCCGAGGCGGCTCAAGTCGCCGTCGTTCAGGGCCTGCACGCCGATCGAGAGCCGGTTCACGCCGGCGGCCTTGTAGCCGCGGAAGCGTTCGGCCTCGACGCTCGTCGGGTTGGCCTCGAGGGTGACTTCGGCACCGGGCGTCACGGTCCAGGCGCCGCCGATCGCGTCGAGCACGGCCGCGACCGTCTCCGGCTTCATCAGGGAGGGCGTGCCGCCGCCGAGGAAGACGCTCGTGACCGTCCGGCCGGGCGTGATCGAGGCAGCGTAGCGGATCTCGCGCGCGAACGCGGCCGCGAAACGCTCCTCGTCGATGGCGCTCTGGCGCACATGGCTGTTGAAGTCGCAATAAGGACACTTCGCGAGGCAGAACGGCCAGTGCACGTAGACGGCGAAGCCGGCGTCGCGAGTCGGGTGGTCGAGCATCCGGTCAGCCTATCACAGATCGGCCGCGAGAGGTGACCCGCCCTCCCGACCTTGACGCCATGGGGAGGGCCGGGCAGGCCCACCCGGCTTTCTGGAATCGTGACCGGCTCGTCAGCCGGAGTTGAGAGGATGTAGGATCATGGCCGCAGACGTCGCGGAAACCGGTGTCGCAGCCGACGAGCTGAAGCAGTTCGTCGAGCGCATCGAGCGGCTCGAGGAAGAGAAGGCGGGCATTTCGGGCGACATCAAGGATGTCTTCGCCGAACTGAAGGGCCGCGGCTTCGATTCCAAGGCGGTGCGGTCGATCCTGCGCATCCGCAAGAAGGACCATGAAGAGCGGCAGGAAGAAGAGGCGATCCTCGAGCTCTACATGCAGGCGCTCGGGATGACCTGAGCCGGGGCGCATCTCGGCTGTCCGGTCGACATCGAAGGTGCGCCGAAACTGCGTGAACCGTCCTCTCGCACGCGTGAGGTCGCCTGCCGCCCTATCATATCACCCGGGACTGTCCGGAGAGGTCCCACTCCGCTGCCGATCCATCGCCCGGCGATCCTCGGGAGCGCCGCTCCCGCCTCAGCGCAGGCGCCGGCCTCGTCCGGGAACGCGGTCCCATCGTGCGCAGTGCTCGATCGCCGTCGTTGGCGACGTCAAAGCTCAGGTGGCCGACATGGGTGGGAGCGCACAGACCTGCCTCCTCAAGAAAAGGTCTCTCCAGCGATCGCGCCGTACTCTGAAATAGTTTAGCCGACGTCAGGCAGGGACCATCGAAGACGTTCACTGATCAACACTATTTCGTGATTTCGCACCGATTGTGTGCTACTGGTTGGAAATCGCCGGTCTTAGCCACGGGCTCCGGTGCCTGAGAGACATCCGAGCTCCCGCCTGCAAAGGGAGCTTTGTGATGGCCCACTACTTCTTCAATGTGGTCGACGGCGAGTTCCTCGTGAACGAAGCCAAGGAGACGCTCCTAAAGCTCCGGTTCAAGGCTGAAGAGCTCGCCCCTTCGCCCGAGCCGGCCCTTGTTGCCGGCTTTGCGTAGTCCCATGCACGACCGAACCATCTACCTGAACGAGGGAATGGAAGCCGGCCTCGACGGGCTCTCCGTGGAGGGCTGCCCGTACCCGACCCGCTCCGGGGAGCGAGCGATGTGGGTCGAAGGGTGGAAATGTGCGGCCGACGACGCCGTCGGACCGGTCGTTGTGGCCGATTTCCTGCAGGTTGATGCAGGGCCCGGGGCTATGCCGGTTTCAGTCACCAAGACCGCGCTGCCGCCTCGCC
>CAXUKK010000038.1:0-11764 GCA_964251455.1 uncultured Enterovirga sp. | reverse complement strand
GGCCTCTACATCGCGTTCCGAGTAAGCTACCGCCGCGGATCGTCGTTCGAGGAGATCGTACTCACGCCTATCGAACTCATGTTCCGGCGCGTGACCCATCGCGGGGAGGCGCGAGAATGGCGCCTGAACCCGCTTTGGACCAGGTTGCACCGGGAAAATGACGAGGAGTTCGGGCTTCAGCGGCTCGCGCTGGTCTCCCGGGGAGAGCGCATCACCATCGCGGGTGAGTTGTCGCCGCCCGAACGCGAGCACTTCGCCGACGAATTCGGGCAGGCACTGCAACAGGTGAAGCGCGGGTACTGACCCCGCGCTCCAGGTTCAGTCAGTTCGTCGAGTCGAGGCTCGCGCGGAGCTTGCGGGCATCCTCGGCGCTGCGGGCATATTGCTCCCAGGCCGACTTCACCCAGAGGAAGTCCGCGAACAGCGTCACGGCGACCTTTTCGAGCTCGTCGAGCGCCCGGCCGTTCAACATGAACAGGCGGTGCATCTTGGCCGGGTCCTCGTCGAGCTTACGGGCGTCGAGCGATTCGCGGAGCGCCTGAGCCGTCTCCTGAACGACCGGGACAACGCGGGCGAACTTGTCGTAGGCCGCGTCCCGCTCCCGCTCGGCAGTCTGAAGCTGATAGCGGTGCTGCTCAAGAAGGCGCGCCATGGTGGCCGATTGCCGGCTGCGGCGTTCCAGGTCCTCGCCGACCGCCATGAAGGTGTCCCACACCGTCTCGGAGGGCGGGCGATCCTCTTCGGTGCCGGTGATAGCCTTCACGTCTTCGAGATAGTCGACCTCGTGCTCAGTGGAGCCCGCCGCTGCCTCCTCGACATCGTCGCCAAGCCCGTCTGCATCGTCCTCGTCCGACTTGCGCTTGGGACCGAGGAGAGGGCGAAGGGCGTCGAGCACGGACGTTTCCATCTCGGCGCGCGGGTTCTCGCTGGCCAGGCCCGCGGCTGATACGGGACCGGAGCTCTCGCCCTCAGATGGTGTCGAGCTACCGTGCTCACCGTTCATACTTCACTCCTCGAGTTACCGTTGCCGGACACTTGTCAGAGCGGGTGAAAACTTCAACCAATGACGTGAGTTAGGGTAAAAGAGGGTGGTAGATTTTATTGCTTAATGGCCCCGTCCCAGAAGGCTTACAGGAGAGCGTAGATTGGTCAGCTCCCACCGGGAGACATCCGCTTGGCCACTTCTTCGAGCATGACCTCGGTCGCGCCACCACCGATCGACTGGACACGGGCGTCCCGCGCCATCCGCTCGATCGCGGATTCCCGCATGAAGCCTAGCCCGCCATGGAACTGCAGGCAGGCATACATCACCTCGTTGACGAGTTCGCCGCAATAGGCCTTCACCATAGAGACCTCGCGGGTGGCATCGGCGCCTTGGGCGTCCAGCCAAGCCGAATGGTAGACGAGCTGCCGGCCCGCCTCGACCTTCGCCTGCAGCATCGCCATGCGCTGGCGGATCGCCTGCTTGTCCCAGAGTACGCCACCGAACGCCTTGCGGCTCATCACCCATTCCAGCGTGAGATCGATCGCGGCCTGCGCCTCGCCGATGGCCATAGCGCCGATGACCGTGCGCTCGTTCTGGAAGTTGCGCATGATGGCGTAGAAGCCCTGGCCCTCGGCGCCCAGCAGGCTAGAGGCCGGCAGCCGGCAATCCTCAAAGAACAGCTCGGCCGTGTCGGACGAGCGCCAGCCATGCTTGTCGAGCGCCCGGCCAACTCGGAGACCCGGCGTGCCCTTCTCGACCAGGAACATAGACACGCTGCGGGACGGCCTCTCGTCGTCGCCTCCGGTCTTCGCGGCGACGCAGTACAGGTCAGCGTGCACCCCGTTCGTGATGTAGATCTTCGAGCCGTTGAGGACGTAATCATCGCCCTCGCGCCGGGCGCGCGTGCGGATGCCTTTGACGTCCGATCCGGCGCCGGGCTCGGTGATCGCGACCGCACAGATCTTCCTGCCGGCGACGATGTCCTCCATATGCGCCCGCTGCTGCTCTGGCGAGCCGGCGTGCGCGACGTGGACGGATGCCATGTCCGTGTGAACGAGAACCGTGATGGCGAAGCCGGAGAAGGTGGAACGGCCGAGCTCCTCGGCCAGCACCACGGTCGCCAGCGTGTCGAGCTCGGAGCCCCCGAACTCGGCCGCGTAGCGGATGCCCAGAAATCCGAGTTCTCCCATGCGCCGCAGGACGTCTCGAGGAACAAACCCTTGTTCCTCCCAGGCCAGGCCGTTCGGCTTGACCTCCTCATCAACGAAGCGCCGCACCTGCTCGCGCAGCATCTCGTGCTCCTCGGCGAAATAAGGCGTCCGCCGGGATGCAGGCGCGTTCGACAAAGAGTGGGGCTGGGCGGTCATGGGGAGCTCCGTACAGGTGCGTCTTAGTCTGTGTGCTCGCTCCCGCAAGGGTGCAGGCGCCAGCGACACCCCCTAGGAGTTTCGCTTGGCATGATCACATTCCCATTGTTAGAGTGGTTCAACTCATATGCGTGAACATCCGTCCGCGCATCCCAGGAATTGCGACCGTGCAGGATGGAGGCGGACAACTCGCCCGCGCCGGTGCACCCGAGCGGGCACACAACGTCGCTGACGACCAGCTAACGGCGCAGCTCCGATCTGTCGCACCGCGGTCTGGACAGGCGCAGCGGGCGCGCCGGACTGCCCCGGCCTATGCCGCCCTTGACCTCGGCACCAACAATTGCCGGCTGCTGATCGCCGAGCCGTCCTATCACGAGTTCCGCGTCGTCGACGCGTTCTCCCGGATCGTCCGGCTGGGGGAGGGGCTCGGGATCGGCGACACGCTGAACGAGGATGCGATCGACCGCACGATCGCCGCCCTGCGCATCTGCCGGGCGAAGATCGAGTCCCGCAACGTGGTCCGCTCCCGCCTGATTGCGACGGAGGCATGCAGGCTCGCGTCGAATGGCGCCGCCTTCATCGAGCGGGTCCATGCCGAGGTCGGGATCGATATCGAAGTGGTCGACAGGCAGACCGAGGCCACCCTTGCCGTCATGGGCTGCGCCTCGCTCGCCCATCCCAAGGCAGGCTCCGTCATCATCTTCGACATCGGTGGCGGCTCGACCGAGGTCGCCTGGCTCGACGGGCAGACGGGGTCCGCAATCCTCTGCCCCAGCGAGCGGATCCGGGCCTGGGATTCGCTCGCGGTCGGCGTCGTCACGCTGGCGGAGCGCTACGGCGGACAGCGCGTCACGTCCGAGGTTTTCGAGGACATGGTCGACGAAGTCTCCGGCCGCCTCCTGCCGTTCGCCCTCAAGGCGGGCGCGGCCGCGGCCTCCCCGAACTTCCATCTGCTCGGCACCTCTGGAACGGTGACGACGGTCGGCGGGATTCATCTCGGGCTCGAGCGCTACGACCGCCGACGTGTCGACGGGATGTGGATGCGGGAAGACGAGATCTCGGCCGTGATCGACCGCCTGCTGGATACCAACCTCGATCAGCGGGCCCAGAACCCTTGTATCGGTCGTGATCGGGCCGATCTCGTGCTCGCAGGATGCGCCATCCTGGAAGCCATCCGCAGGGCCTTCCCCGCGCGGTTCCTGCGCATTGCCGATCGCGGACTGCGCGAGGGAATCCTGATGACCATGATGCGCGAGGACAAGGTGTGGGTGCGCCGGGGTTCGGCTTGAGCGCAGACGGGGGTTCTTCGCGCACGCCGGGACGTCAGAGGGTCAAGAAGGGCGGCAACCGCACGCCATCCTCCCGTGCCTGGCTCGAGCGCCAGCTCAACGATCCGTACGTGGCGCGCGCCAAGCGCGACGGGTACCGTTCGCGCGCGACCTACAAGCTGGTCGAGATCGATGACAAGTTCAGGTTCCTCAAGCCGGGCGGACGCGTGGTGGACCTGGGGGCCGCGCCGGGCGGCTGGTCCCAGATTGCTGCGGAGAGGGTCGGGCGAGCCTCAGGAAAGGGGCGCGTCATCGGGATCGACCTTCTGGACATGGACCCTGTGCCCGGTGTGGATTTCGAGCAACTCGACTTCATGGACGAGCATGCGCCAGGGCGCCTGAAGTCGCTGCTCGGCGGCGGGGCCGATGTCGTCATGTCCGACATGGCGGCGAATGCCACCGGCCACCGGAAGACCGACCACCTCAAGATCATGGGGCTCGCAGAAGCCGCTGCCGAGTTCGCGCGCGCCGTGCTCGAACCCGGCGGCGCGTTTGTAGCGAAGGTGCTGCAGGGCGGGACGGAAAACTCTCTCCTGACAGACCTGAAACGCGACTTCGCGCAGGTCCGGCACCTGAAGCCGGCAGCGAGCCGCAGTGACTCGGCGGAGCTCTATGTGCTCGCGACCGGGTTCCGGGGCCGCGGCGCCGACGAGTTTGAAACGGGGGGTTAGACGCTGTCCGCCATCGGCTTTGCGCGAATGGCGACTCGGCCGGCCATCTCGGCCCCGGCGTCAGGGTCGAGCCGGGCGAAGAAGATCATGGACGATGCCGATATCAGCCCAACGGTCAGGAAGGCCGGCCAGAAGTCGCCGGCGGCAAGCTCGCTGCCGTGCCCGACCTCGCTGAACATCTGGAGGACCCCAGCCCCGACCGCGATTCCGGCGCTGAGCGCCACCTGCTGCGTCACGCTGACGAGACTGGTCGCGCCGCTCATCCGATCGGTCGGGACCTCTGCGTAGACGATCGTGTTCAGCCCGGTGAACTGGAGCGACCGGAAGCAGCCTCCAACCAGCAGCACGGCGAGCACGACCATGGCCGGGGTTGTGGGTGTGAACAAACCGCTCGCGGCGATGAAGGCTGCGGCGATCACGGAATTCCAGACGAGCACTTGGCGGAAGCCGAACCGCCGAAGGATCCGGGATGCAAGGCCCTTCATCACCATCGCCCCGGCGGCAGACGCGAAGGTGAGAAGGCCCGAGTGAACGGGGCTCAGCCCGAAGCCGAGCTGAAGCATGAGAGGCAGGAGGAACGGAATTGCGCCCACGCCGACCCGGAACAGCACCCCGCCGATCATGCCGTTGCGCATGGTCGGGAGCTTCAGGAGCGCCAGGTCGACGAGCGGCGCCGGCACGCGGAGCGAATGCCAGACGTATGTGCCCACCAAGCCCGCGCCCAAGATCGTTGCGGCGATCGAGGCCTGGATCGGGATGAGATGTCGTCCTCCGGTCGAGAAGCCGAGCATCACGAGCGCCAAGCCGAACCCGAACGTCAGAAATCCGAAGACGTCGAGCGGGCGGCGCTCCTCCTCGCGCAGATCGTGCATGAACCGCGTCGCAAGCACGATCCCCACAAGCCCGACGGGCAGGTTGATGATGAATATCCAACGCCAGTCAAAATAGGTGGTGATGAAGCCGCCGAGCGGCGGGCCCAGAACCGGCCCGATGAGCGCCGGCATGGTCACCCAGGCCATCGCGTTGACCAGTTCGCTCCGGGGAACGCTGCGCAGGAGGACGAGGCGACCGACCGGAACCATCATGGCGCCACCGGCGCCCTGAAGGAAACGGGCAGCCACGAAGGCCGGCAGCGAGCCCGAAATCGCGCAGGCAAGCGAGCCCGCCATGAACACGCCGAGGGCCGCCCTGAACACGTTTCGGGCGCCGTATCGGTCCGCCATCCAGCCGGAGACCGGGATGAACACGGCGAGGCTGACCAGATACGAGGTCAGGGCAAGCTTCAGGGCGAGCGGGTCTTGATGGAGATCGGCCGCAATGGCCGGCAACGCCGTCGAGAGCACGGTGGAATCCGTGTTCTCCATGAACAGCGCCGTCGCGACGATGATCGGGATTAGGCGCTCGCGACGCATCCGGCCTGAGGTAAATGGCGCCACGCGCCGGGCGCGATCTCTATCGGTCCGGCTGGACGATCACGCAAGCCGACGCATGCCGGCAGGACTCACTGCTGCGTGAAGAACGTCAGGAGAACCTTCCCCTTCTCGCCGATCAGGCAGACGAAGCGGTACGGCTTTTCGGTCTTGTTCTTCTCGAGATAGGCGTCGCCCATGATGACGCCCTTCACGGGCGTGTCCTCGACCTTCGTGTCCGCCTTTGCGACCGTCACGGCGTCCGGATCGATCAGCACGTCCGTGATCGTCGGGTTGCGCTCCTTCAGGGCAATGAGGCCGGTCGTCCTGCACGACTCCAATTCAGGGCTCGGCGGGACCTTAGGAACTTCCTGAGCAGCAAGCGGCGCGATCAGACCGAGGAGAAAGAGAACGGCGAAAGGCAGGGAGGTCTGCATGGAGCGTCCATTTGCGACAATGCCGGAACAAGCGCCGCCGCCTTCTCCGGTTCCTGCGTGGCGCCGAGTCGCTGGCGTTGCTGTCATCTGCATGCTACGGACCCGCGCCAACTCTCGGACGTCATGCTGCGGCGCGAAAAGCCGATGGTGCGTCCGAGCCCAAGAGGTTGGCGATGATCGAAAACGAGGCTTACAGCGGGTTCATCGAGGGTCTCACCTTCGATGACGTCTTGTTGCGGCCGGGCCGCTCCGAGGTGCTGCCGGGCGAGACCGATATCAGGACGCAGCTGACCCGCTCGATCGCGTTGAACATTCCCATTATATCCTCGGCCATGGACACGGTCACCGAGGCCAACATGGCGATCGCCATGGCCCAGAACGGCGGCCTCGGCGTCATCCATCGAAACCTCGAACCGGCCGAGCAGGCCGAGCAAGTCCGTCTCGTCAAGAAATACGAGTCCGGCATGGTGATGAACCCGATCACCATCTTCCCCGACGAGACGCTGGCGGAAGCGCTGGCGACCATGAAGCGCTACCGCATCTCCGGCATCCCCGTCGTCGAGCGCGGCCCCAACGGTTCCCGCGGCCGCCTCGCCGGCATCCTGACGAACCGGGACGTGCGGTTCGCGAACGATCCGGGCCAGCTCGTCGCCGAGCTGATGACAAAGGACCGCCTCATCACGGTTCGCGAGGGTGTCACGCAGGAGGAGGCGAAGCGGCTCCTCCATCAGTTCCGGATCGAGAAGCTGCTTGTCGTCGACGACCATTTCCGCTGCATCGGCCTGATCACCGTCAAGGACATCGAGAAGCAGGTCACCTATCCGAACGCGGCCAAGGACTCGCAGGGGCGGCTCCGCGTCGCCGCGGCGACGACGACCGGAGAGAATGGTTTCGAGCGCTCCGAATTGCTGATCGACGCCGGCTGCGATCTCATCGTCGTCGACACGGCGCACGGCCATTCCGTCTCGGTGCTGAACGCTGTGACCCGCGTGAAGAAGCTGTCGAACTCGGTCCAGGTGATCGCCGGCAACGTCGCGACGCGGGAGGGCGCGCAGGCGCTCATCGATGCCGGCGCCGATGCCGTGAAGGTCGGGATCGGACCGGGCTCGATCTGCACGACCCGCATGGTCGCGGGCGTCGGCGTGCCGCAGCTCACGGCCATCATGGAGGCCGTCGAGGCCGGGCACGCGGCCGGCGTCCCGGTGATCGCCGATGGCGGGATCAAGTTCTCGGGCGACCTCGCGAAGGCGCTCGCGGCGGGAGCCTCCTGCGCCATGGTCGGCTCGCTCCTCGCCGGCACCGACGAGGCGCCGGGCGAGACCTTCCTGTACCAGGGCCGCTCCTACAAATCGTATCGGGGCATGGGGTCGGTCGGCGCCATGGCACGAGGCTCCGCCGATCGCTACTTCCAGGCCGAGGTCCGCGACGCCCTGAAGCTCGTGCCCGAGGGCGTGGAGGGACAGGTCGCCTACAAGGGCCCGGTCGCCAACGTCCTCCATCAGCTCGCTGGCGGCCTCCGGGCCGCCATGGGTTATGTCGGCGGCGCGAACCTGGCCGAATTCCGCGACAAGGCCCGGTTCGTTCGGATCACCAATGCGGGCCTCCGCGAAAGCCACGTCCACGACGTGACGATCACGCGCGAGAGCCCGAACTATCCCTCGCGAGTGTAGGTACAGCGTGATTCACCCACACCCGAAAGCGAGATGACGTGACGCTTCCCGCCATCCTGCTGCCCGTCTTCGTCCAGGTCGCGCTGACGTTCGCGTTGCTCCTGTGGACGGGCTCGCGCCGGCTCCGCGCCGTGAAGGCTCGGGACGTGCGGCCTCGTGACGTCTCCATGGGCGAGAAGAGCTGGCCGGCGCCGGCGCAGCAGGCCGGCAACACATTCTCGAACCAGTTCGAGATCCCGGTTCTGTTCTACGTCCTCGTGATCCTTGCGATCATCACGCGGAAGGCCGACCTAGTGTTCGTCGTGCTCAGCTGGGTCTTTGTGCTGACACGCTTCGCCCACGCGGGCATCTACCTGACGACAAACTACGTCCCGCATCGGTTCGGGGCCTATGTCGCCGGGGTGATCATCCTCGCCGTGATGTGGATCGTCTTCGCGGTCCGAATTCTGGCGGGGCCGTGGCCCGCGTGAGGAACACCCCCGACGCGGGCCGGGCGATCAGTACCGGCGTCCGGTCTCGAGCTGGGTCTTGGCGTCGAGCTGGCGCTTGCCGGGCGGTGCGTAGTCCGCCTCGGGCGGGGGCGGGGCCGAAGCGCAGGCCGCAAGGGTGAGTGTCAGGGCAGCGGCAACGGACAGCCGCAACAAGGTGATCATGACGCAATTTTCTCCGGACGACCGGCGCGAATGCCGCAGGGATCCGCAACGGACACCGCCCGACCTTTGCGCCGGAATGGTGACCCTTCGCTTACCAGGCCAGTCCCGATGATCCCGTCCGCCCGCCTATCTGCCGCGATCGAGGTCCTCACCGACATCGACACACGGCGCCGGCCCGCCTCGGACGCTCTGAAGGATTGGGGCCTGGCGCACCGATTTGCCGGATCGGGCGATCGCGCTGCCATTGCAGGGCTCGTCTACGACGTCTTGCGCCGCAAGGCGTCGTCCGCCTGGCTGATGGGCGGGGAGGGCGCTCGCGCCGTGCTGCTTGGCATGCTGCGGCTCGAGCGGGGATTGTCCCGTGACGAGATCGTCAGGCTCTGCTCCGGCGAGCGTTTCGCGCCGGCGCCCTTGTCCGAGGACGAATCCGCCCGGCTTGAGACGAGCAGGCTGGACGACCCGCCGTCCCACGTGGCGGGAGATTACCCCCAATGGCTCACGCCCTCACTCGAGGCCGTCTTCGGGGAGAGTGTCGTGGCCGAGATGGCGGCGATGTCGAAGCGCGCGCCGCTTGATGTGCGGATCAACACGCTCAAAGGCTCGCGCGAGCTCGTCCAGGCGGAACTGGGCCATCTCTCGCCCACCCCGACCCCGTACTCGCCGCTTGGCCTGCGAATCGTACACGGTCCTGGAGAGCGCGCGCCGTCCGTCCAGTCGGATCCCGTGTTTATCCGGGGTGAGATCGAGATCCAGGACGAGGGATCGCAACTCGCGGTGTTGATTGCGCATGCAGGCCAGCGCGATCAGGTCATCGACCTCTGCGCCGGAGGTGGCGGGAAGACGCTGGCGCTCGCAGCCGCGATGGACAACCACGGGCAGATCTACGCCACCGATACGGACCAGCGAAGGCTCGCGCCGATCCACGCCCGCCTGGAGCGGGCAGGCGTGCGCAACGTGCAGGTCAGGACGCCTCGCGCCCGGGTCGATGCCGTCCAGGACCTGGACGGCAAGGCGGACCTCGTGCTGGTCGACGCGCCTTGCACGGGCACCGGCACCTGGCGCCGCAATCCCGATTCCAAGTGGCGCGTGCGGCCCGGAAGTCTGCAGGCCCGACTGAAGGAACAGGCGACGGTGCTCGACAGGGCGGTCGAGCTCGTGCGGCCGGGCGGGCGCATCGCCTACGTGACCTGCTCCTTGCTCCCGGACGAGAATGACGGCGCGCTCGACGCGCTCTTCGCCCGGTGTCCCGGCCTGGCCGTGCTGGATGCGCGCGAGACGCTCGCGGCAGCCGGCCTGTCCGCCCTGGCAGGAGCCGTCCGATTCACGAAGTATGGCCTGCAGATGTCCCCCCTGCGGACGGCGACGGACGGGTTCTATGTCGCTATGATCAGACGCGACGGCTGAGGGCTGGCCAGGCGCGCCGGTCGTCACGGCCGATGAGGCGTTCGTGAAGGCGACCTTGGGTGTAGGTGCCTGGAGCCCTACGGCAATGAGATTGAAGGACACGAAAGCGCTGTGACCACCCACGATCACGACAAGATCCTCATCGTCGATTTCGGCTCGCAGGTAACGCAGCTGATCGCGCGTCGGGTGCGGGAGGAGGGGGTCTATTGCGAGATCGTTCCGTTCCAGAAGGCCGAGCAGGCTTTTCGCGAGCTGAAGCCCAAGGGCGTGATCCTCTCGGGCGGGCCGGAATCCGTGACGCTCGAGACCAGCCCGCGGGCACCGCAGGAGATTTTCGGCCACGGCACGCCGGTCTTCGGCATCTGCTACGGCCAGCAGGCCATGGCGGCGCAGCTCGGCGGGGAGGTCGAGGGCGGGCACCATGCCGAGTTCGGCCGGGCCGAGATCGAGATCATGGCCGACAGCCCGCTATTCCGCGGCGTCTGGCATGTCGGACACAAATACCCGGTCTGGATGAGCCACGGCGACCGCGTCACGAAGCTTCCGGATGGCTTCGAGCCGCTCGCCTTCTCGGCCAATGCCCCGTTCGCGGTCGTCGCTGACGAGGCGCGTAAGTTCTACGCCGTGCAGTTCCACCCGGAGGTCGCGCACACGCCGCAGGGTGAGCTGCTGATCCGCAACTTCGTGCGCGACATCGCCGGCTGCTCCGGCGACTGGACGATGGCGTCCTTCCGCGGCGAGGCGATTGCGCGCATCCGCGAGCAGGTCGGGCGAAGCCGCGTGATCTGCGGGCTATCGGGCGGGGTCGATTCGGCGGTGGCGGCCGTGTTGATCCACGAGGCGATCGGCGAGCAGCTGACCTGCGTCTTCGTCGACCACGGCCTCCTTCGCCAGGGCGAGGCCGAGGAGGTCGTCGGCCTCTTCCGCGACCACTACAACATCCCGCTTGTCCACGTGCGCGCGGAGGACACGTTCATCGATGCGCTCGAAGGCGAGACCGACCCGGAAACGAAGCGGAAGACGATCGGCCGCCTCTTCATCGAGACCTTCGAGGCCGAAGCCAAGAAGGTCGGCGGCGCCGAATTCCTTGCGCAGGGTACGCTCTATCCGGACGTGATCGAGAGCGTGTCCTTCACGGGCGGCCCTTCGGTGACGATCAAGAGCCACCACAATGTCGGCGGCCTGCCCGAGCGCATGAACATGAAGCTCGTCGAGCCGTTGCGCGAGCTGTTCAAGGACGAGGTCCGCGTGCTCGGCCGCGAGCTCGGCCTTCCATCGGCCTTCGTCGGCCGCCATCCCTTTCCCGGTCCTGGCCTCGCGATACGCTGCCCAGGCAGCGTCACGCGCGAGAAGCTCGATATCCTGCGCAAGGCGGATGCCGTCTACCTCGACGAGATCCGCAAGGCCGGCCTCTACGACACGATCTGGCAGGCATTCGCCGTGCTGCTGCCCGTGCGGACGGTGGGCGTCATGGGCGACGGCCGCACCTACGACTACGTCTGCGCGCTGCGGGCGGTAACCTCAGTCGACGGGATGACGGCTGATTTCTATCCGTTCGACATGTCCTTCCTCGGCCGCGTCTCCGCCCGCATCGTCAACGAGGTGAAGGGCATCAACCGGGTGACCTACGACGTGACCTCGAAGCCCCCGGGCACGATCGAGTGGGAGTGAGGCTGGGCGCCGATGCGCTCGGTTGCAGGGACTCGGCGGAGACGGCGGCGGGTTGACAACACGCCACGCCGGCCCCTAAACGGCGGCCTCCCCGAAACGGGACAAGCTACCCCGCGCGGGCGTAGCTCAGTTGGTTAGAGTGCCGGCCTGTCACGCCGGAGGTCGCGGG